>WQTB01000052.1 GCA_009786495.1 Treponema sp. | reverse complement strand
ATTGTGGCGTATATCGAAACAGTTTATTCTGTTCTGAAAATTTTCGGAATCAGCATTGATGATGTTCTGGTTATTAACAGTATTCCTGTAATTACGTTTGTCCTGCCTACCATCAGGATGATTTTTTTCATCATTGCATTTACGATAATGATATATAAACAAACGCGGCAAAAATAATTTTCGCGCACGTACGCGGGAAACTGCGTTGTAAATAAAAACAGGGAGTAAAAAATGAAAGCAACTATTATTGGTTTATTAATCATTGCCGCCGCCGTTTTCGCGATTTTACCGGCGGATATTATTGGTTTCGGACTTGGCTGGGGCGATGATGTGCTCGCCTTTTTACGGGGCGGCGTTCCTGTAGTAGCAATTCTCTGCGGTCTTATCGCTGTGTTTATCGGCATTGCAGACATGAAAGACCGCGCTGAAGCAAGAAAAGAAGAAGCGCAGCAAAAACAACGCGATGAAAAAAACGCCTGAGTTTTATTAACCGGATAAAGTATTAATAAATTTATATGGGTATTCACATGGCAGGGAATATATTTTTATTAATGAACCTTCTTTCTTTTTGATGTGAATACTAAAACCTAATCTTAAAACGAGCGGNGCTAGCCCACAGGAGAAAACTCAGGAAGAATCTGCTCAGAAGCCCACCGTATTAAAATAATCCGAAATCATAGAGCAAAAAAGAAAGATTAGCTTATTTTAATACGGTATTTTTTTCGAGCTAATTGTTATTGTTTTATTCGCAGGTCTCCTTCGCAGTGAGTTCCTGAAATGTTTTCCCCTGTGGGCTAGCGCCGCTCCTTTCAAGTTAAATATATTGGTATTCACATCAAAATGATAACGGGTATTCATGTTATAAAACATAAATACTAAATACGAATACCTTTCAAATTAGTATTGTATATTTTACAGGCGGGAGCAGACTGCTCCTGCCTATATATAACATATAAGATA
This sequence comes from Treponema sp., assembly GCA_009786495.1. The sequence continues at coordinate 6,912 of WQTB01000052.1, read as the reverse complement.
ATACGCTCAGGTCTTTAATATTTATTTGTAGAAAAATAAATTTAGACTTACACTTATATACCCTGTCATGTAAATACAAAGTTAATTCTAATTAATTTCCGCTGTCTGTTATGCGAAAAACACGGTTCCTTTTTGCGAGCCTTCGGCGAGAGCTTCAACGCACCACGGTCTGCCGCCGTTTGCAAGAATTGCCGGAATGCCGTAGGAAAGCGCAAGTTTCGCCGCTTCCAGTTTTGTAGCGATGCCGCCTGTGCCGAAACTGTTTGCGTCGCCTATGGTGATATTTTTGCGTATTGCGTCGATATCATGCACTTCTTCCACTAAAACCGCCTGCGGATTGTCTTTTGGATTTTTATCGTATAAACCGTCAATGTCGCTGAAAAGTATCAGAAGGTCCGCGCTCCATAAAATCGCCGAGTTTGCAGCTAACGTATCGTTGTCGCCGATTTTAATTTCTTCCACGGAGACAGTATCGTTTTCATTAATGATTGGGATGATGCCTTCGTCCACAAGCGTAAAAAGCGTGTTGCGCATGTTCAATGTTCTGTTTGTGTCGCTGAAATCTTCGCGCGTTAAAAGAATCTGCGCTATAAAAAGATTGTCTTTTTCAAACGCGCGCCGCCACGCTTTCATCAGCTGCACCTGCCCCACCGCACAAAGCGCCTGCCTGTAGTGAATGTCTTTTTTTCGCGCCCACTTGTCCAGTGTGGAAAGGCCCGCAACCTGCGCGCCGGAAGAAACAATGATAACCTGTTTGCCTTTCTTTATTAACGCAGTGGCCTGCTGCGCGAATTCGTCTAGGAAAGTTAAATTGATCTTTCCGTCGCTGCCCGCGAGAGTATTGGAGCCTATTTTAAAAACAATTTTCCGCGCGTCATTTATCAGTTTTGGAATCATGTGCGTATCTGTCCGCTGCCTGTTATAAGATATTTAATTGTCGTAAGTGCATCAAGCCCCATCGGACCCCTTGCATGGAATTTCTGCGTGCTGATTCCAAGTTCCGCGCCAAACCCGAACTCGCCGCCGTCTGTAAAACGCGTTGACGCGTTTACGTAAACGCAGGCTGCGTCTACCTGCGCGCGGAACTTTTCCGCGGATTTTAAATTGTTTGTTAAAATCGCTTCTGAATGTTTTGTTCCGTATTTATTAATGTGTGCGACCGCTTCGTCGCAGGACGAAACAGTTTTTACCGCCAGAATGTAATCAAGGAATTCCGTTGACCAGTCTTCTTCCTCCGCGTCCTTTACGATTAATCCTTCCGGCAGTTTTTTTACATTTGATTGTCCGCCGTAAAGCGCCGCCTTTGACGCGGCATCACACCGCAGTTCTGCCTTACCTGCGATTTTTTCTCCAAGTGTTTCCATCAACCTGTTTAGCGCGTCTTTGTGTACAAGCAAAGTTTCCGCTGCGTTACAGGCGCCCGGTTTTTGCAGTTTCGCGTTTAAAATAATATCGACAGCGCTGACGATGCCCTCGCCTGTTTCAAGATACGACGGCTCAACATAGATGTGACAGTTTCCCTCGCCTGTTTCGATAACGGGGACGCGCGCGTTTTCAACTACATGACGTATAAGCTCACGCCCGCCCCGCGGAAGAACCGCGTCGATATAACCGCGCGCTTTTAATATTATGTCAATTTCTTCCCTGCTGCCTGAATCAGCTAACGCGACAGCGTCTTCAATTCCGCCGCCTGATGCAAGCCCGTTTTTAATCGCTTTAACAATTTCCCTGTTGGATTCAAGCGCGGATGAAGAACCGCGCAAAAGTATCGAGCAGCCGGCTTTGTACGATAAAGCGGCGCAGTCTGCTGTAACATTCGGGCGTGATTCATAAATGATCGCGGCGGTGCCGACCGGTACAGTTACTTTTTCTATTTGTAAGCCATTTGGAAGCGTCCAGCCAGTCTGCACTTTACCGATGGGATCATCCTGTCTTATAACAATGTTTATTCCTTCGATTATGCCGTCTATCCGTTTATCGTTAAGAAGCAGACGGTCGATAAGGCTTTCTTTCATTCCGCCTGATCGCGCCTTTTCAACATCGCGCGAATTGGCCTGTAAAATTGTTTTTCGATAGCGATCAATTTCCGCGGCGGCGGCGGCAAGCGCCATGTCCTTTGCCGCGCGGTTTTGCAACGCAAGTTTCGCCTGCGCGTTTTTTAGAGAAACAAAAACCGATTCCAATAAAGCGGACATATGTTAACTCTAGCGGATTACACCCGGTTTTTCCAGCCCTGCGTTTAGCGCGCCGCACCGGTTACCTTCATTGATTGCCGCGATAATATCCGCTCCGCCGCTTAGTGCGGCCGCAAGTCCGGCTGTAAACGCGTCTCCGCAGCCTATTGTGTTTACCGCCTTTACAGCAGGAACATCGATTTCAATTACATTGTTTTTATCTGCTGTTATTATTTTTTTGCTGCCATTTGTTAGGATTACGCGGCATTTGTATTTTTGCGTTATATCCATTATTTTTGATTCTATCGTTTCTTTTATAATGTTCTTGTTATTATCATTTATTACCAAATCATTATCCTTAATTAACTGCGGCGCAAAGGTCGCTGCGAATTCATAAAGGTTCGGTTTGATTATATCAGGTTCATATTCTAAACAATTTATTAAATCATTGCCTTTAACATCAAGAATTATGCACAGCCCTTTTTCTTTTGCTTTACGTGTCATAGTCGGAAAAATATTGTCAGAAAACCCGGCGGCTTTTGTGCCTGAGATAATAAGGCAGTGAGGATTGTAGAATGATGAATGTGGAATGACAGGCGCTGAGTAATCAAAATAATTATCTTTTTCAAGAAGCATATCAAACTTTTCTATCAGGTGTTTTTCTGTTCCCGCGGCGACAGGCTGAGATTCTTCGACAAGTTCTGTAACAGCGGCATCTGTCAGCAGGGTGTAACAAAAACGGATTTCGCTTCCGCTTTCCGCCCATTCAACGCAAAGCCCGTCATTTTCGCATAACGATAAAAACAGCAGCTTCATTACGCCGCCAAGCTGCGTTAGGTGCAATACGTTTTTGCCGAGCTGGGTTAAAACGCGCGTAACATTAACGCCCTTGCCGGACACGTCAAGGCGGTGAAGCGCGGTACGGTTAACAGTACCGGAAATAATTGACGGGTATCGCAGGGTTTTTTGAATTGTCGGGTTAAGGCAGACGGTTAGAAATGCCATTTTATTCCGGCTCGTTTCATAATTCCGTTTGCTGTATGACGGGAGACGATTTTATGATCTACTGTAATAGGTAATTTCGTAATAGGGCTAAACCAAACATCATGATCGCCTCTTCCATGACGCATTAAATAACAGCCGTTTTGTGATAATTTGGTTTTTACATCGTTTTCATAGCTGGCCATTACGCTACAATTGCCAGCCGCTCAGCTTTAAAATGTAATTTGGCTTGAGAGAACGTTTTTCCGTCTTGATCAAGGAGATCCGGAATTGCTTTTTTTACCTGTTCAATAAGATTATCAAAGGAAGCGGATTCCAAAATAAGTCCTGGTATATCACGGCTTTCAGCAATCCATACAGAGGCTTCATCATCCCATGTTAAAGTAATGTTATATTCATTCATTATTTAACCCTTTTATACTTTTTAATTTCCTGCTTAAGTTTGGCCGCGAGTTCCGCCCGCGGCACTCTTACCTGCTCCATTGAATCGCGGAAACGCAGAGTGACTGTCCTGTCTTCTTTGGACTGGTAATCAACAGTGACGCAGAAGGGAGTACCCGCTTCATCCTGTCTGCGGTAACGTCTTCCTATCGCGCCGGATTGATCATAGTCAGTTGCGTAATCGTCCTGCAGTTCCTTGCGGATGTCCTGCGCCATTTCGGCGAGGCCGTCTTTTTTCATCAGCGGAAGGATAGCAACGGTNATGGGCGCAAGGTTGGGATGGAAGCGAAGAACAGTACGCCAATCNTCTGCGGAACNTTCGGATGTGACGCTGCCTTTTTCGGCGACTAGTTCTTCATCNTANGCGTCGCAGAGGATCATCAGTACGTTACGTGTAAGACCNGCGGATGTTTCGATGATGTACGGAATGTAGCGTTCGTTNCCCGCGTCCTGATCGATGTACTGCATGTCCTTGCCGGAAAATTGCGCGTGACGGCCTAGATCGTAATCGGCGCGGTTATGCACGCCTTCAAGCTCGCGCCAGCCCATCGGGAAAAGGTATTGAATGTCGTAAGCGTCTTTCGCGTAATGCGCCAGTTCATCCGCGCCGTGCTGATGCCAGCGAAGATGATCCATTTTGACGCCTAACTTTTCGTAATACATCCAGCGCTGGCTTCGCCATTCGTTNAACCATTCTTCGTCAGTGCCGGGTTTTACAAAGAACTGCATTTCCATCTGNTCAAATTCGCATGTGCGGAAAATAAAATTCTTCGTGACAATTTCATTGCGGAAAGCCTTTCCAATNTGCGCGATGCCGAACGGGATTTTCATTCTGTTTGACTGAATTATATTTTTATAATTAACATAAATACCCTGCGCGGTTTCCGGGCGAAGGTATATAACGCTTGCGGTGTCTTCTGCGGGACCAATGTGGCTCTTGAACATCAAATTGAATTTCCGCGTATCGGTAAGTTCGCCGCCGCAGTCCGGGCATTTTTTTGCCGCAAGGTTTTCTTCGGGGATCATGTCCGCGCGGAAACGGGACTTGCATTTTTTGCAATCAACTAACGGGTCTGTGAAATTTTCGACATGACCTGACGCTTCCCATGTGCGCGGGTGCATCAGTATGGAGGCGTCCAAACCNGCGATATTATCGTGAAGGCGCGTCATTTCNTTCCACCANGTNCCCGCGATGCGGTTCTTTAATTCGATGCCGAGCGGGCCGTAATCCCACGCGCCGCTTTGGCCCCCGTAAATTTCCGATGANTGAAAAACAAAACCTCTCCGCTTTGCCAGCGAAGTGATTTTTTCCATTGTAGCTTTACCGCTGTATTCTGTTAAATCTGACATANAGGCATTGTATAACAAGATAAAATATTAAAAAAGATGATATAAGAACTTTTTTAGAACTGATGTTTTGATAATATTTAAAGCACAGCCATAAAACCGTCTGTTAACCAGTCGATAAATATGTTTAGGCGNCTGTTTATCCCGATGTTTAAATCGAACAGACTTAANAGAAACGCGGGAATATCCAAACCTGCGATTCCGTATATAAGGGTTCCTTCCTCTACCGGTTCAATATATAAAAGCGTTGTAAATTTTTCTGCGCCCATTACAGGGAAAATCGCGTACCATATNGGACGATTATTNGTTANATTGCATATTAAACCGCGGCTTGTAAATGATATATCTCCCCGGAAATATGTGTTTCCAAAATCCGAATCTTCCAGCAAAATATATAATGTTTCCGATGCCGGAAGCGCAGTCGCAAAAGGAGGATCAGGAATCGGGGTATTTCTGCTGCCGTCAATAAGCCTTGTGCTTCTTTTAAAAAGCGGATATATCCTGCCCCTGTTTCCTACNGTGTAGTTGGTCAGTCTTTGTATTCCGCCNACTGTGTTATAAATATCAAGCAGGGTGAGCGGTCTTGATATATAAGGTATTACAACAAGAGCTTCTACATACTGTGTGGGGTTTTTTTCCCTTGCCATATTTAACAGATTGATGCCTGAGTTAATCGAAGGTATTATAACAGGCGTTTCGTTCCTTAAAAAATAATTTTTATATCCGCGTTTGCTGAAAATATAATCTTTCTGTGATTCATNCAAATATGGAAATAATTCATAAACCGAACGCANGGGCGAAGCCTGTAAAGCCGCTGTTGAAACAATCAGGAATAATAAAAGGCTGAANAATACGGTTTTACTTAATTTCATTNTATTTCCGGTTACGCCGNTGGGCCTGGATAAACAAGATTGCTTTTTTTNGCGTTTTTNAAAAGCGCCGCGTATTTTTTACATTCCNGTTTTGCCATATCGATGTTTTGTTCGCGCCAGTTGCCGCATTCAATCGGAGTCGCGCCCGGAATATCGCCTTTAAATTTTTCGATCCATTCATACATTTCCGTAAGCAGCGGAAGAATTTCTTTGGAATCAAAATCACCCGCGAGAATTAAATAAAAACCTGTACGGCAGCCCATCGGTCCGAAATAAATTACTTTATCAGACCAGCTTTTATGCGAGCGCAGAAANGTAGCGCCGAGATGTTCAATTGTATGNAGCGCCGGCTGATCCAGCACCGGTTCCTTGTTCGGNTCCTTGTAGCGCAGATCAAAAGTTGTTATAACAGTATTATCGAATTTATCTTTCCGTGAAACATATACTCCTGGTTTTAACCTAAGATGATCGACCTGAAAACTTGCAATTTTTTTCATTTCGCAGCTCCTTTAAAACATTATACATAAATATAATATACAGCAGATTTGAACTTAATTCAAAGTCTGTTAATTGGACGCGTCATAAACCGTTATTTCCTGTTCGTTCATTGTAGCCCGGATACCCGCTTTATGAAGCTCATTTATCGATAAACGCATCCAGTAACCGAATGTGCCGGGTTCTGTACCGTCAGGGTTCATCGCCGGCGCGCGTCCTCCGGGAAGTTTTGCCACCTCCGGTATTAAAACATTTTTGCTTGCCCAGTAATCAAGCGCGAAAGGATCGATAGACGCCGCGGTTTTATTAATTTGTTTGGCTGTCGAGTAAGATGAATTCGGCCCGCGATCTACGCCTATCCAAATCATGTCCATTATATTGATTACCGGCATCCGCGTGTTCACCATCTGTGTTCCCATCCAGCCCCTTGCGATGCTGCTGTGCGAACGCCCGTTTGTCAGCCTGTCGGAAGGCGTNCCCATGTAGGCTTTTACGGCTCCTGTTACCTGATACAAAGCGTGCGATTTAAGCACCGGCATATTTATTAATTTTAATTTTTCACTTGAGTATGTTTGGCTGTC
>WQTB01000051.1 GCA_009786495.1 Treponema sp. | reverse complement strand
AGCGTTGTTTCAGGCGCGTATGAATACAAAGCTACAGGCGGAACGCTGGAAGTAAATTATACAGTTGGTTATCTTGAACGCGTTTATACGATTCCTCCCGCNGTGCCNGAAGAAAGAATGAGAGAATTTACNGGCGTTATGAACAGCGTTGAAAGGAGCATCGTAAACTCAGGTTACAGGCTTTATGATATTGATAATCTGCGGGCAACTGATAATAAAGATGAACTTCTTGCGATGTATCCTGACCTTGAAAAGCATAACTTGTACGTACTGCGCGCCGATGTTCATGAATACCAGAAAGTTGAATATGAAAAAATTTTTGAATCCGCGGGTTATACATACGACGACTACACGGAAGATTTAAACCGTTATCCTGCTCTTGCCGGAAGAGAAAGGCCTGCGTTTAACGTTACGCTGCAGTATTCGCTGGAAGGAAAATCGCTTGTTATCAACGTTCCGTTTGATAAAATCGCTTACCGCGAACAGTATCCGATAACGACATTTTCGCTGATGCCTTATATGGGAGCAGGCGGTCTTGATGATGAAGGCTATATTCTGGTTCCTGACGGCAGCGGAGCTTTAATTCATTTTAACAACGGCAAACAAAATCAGCAGCAGTTTACAAGTATTGTTTACGGATGGGACGAAGCGCTTGTCCGCAAAGCGATTATTAACGACAACAGGTCTCCGTTTCCTGTTTACGGAATCCAAAAAAACGGAAACGCGCTTTTGTTCATTATAGAAAACGGCGCGTCATACGCGACTGTGTTCGCCGATGTGTCAGGCCGCAATAATTCGTGGAACAATGTGTATGCCCGTTATTCGATGATTCACAGCGAAGTAATGAACATATCAGGCCGGTCGCAGCGGGACGTTTATCAATATGAAAGAGCGCTGCCTGAAGGCGAAAGCATTACGCTGCGTCTGGTTGTCTGCGGCGAAGACGGTTATGTCGGCATGGCGAAGGAATACCGGTCATGGCTTTTAAGCAAGTTTCCGTCAATCAACAGGCGCAACGACAGTTCGGTTCCGTTAGCTGTTGAAATTGTCGGAGCTGTCAATAAAACGCAGCACCGTCTCGGCATACCTTTTGATCTTCCGTTAAAGTTAACTTCGTATAACGAAGCCGCCGGAATGTTAAACGATTTTTCCGCAATGGGCTGGCGCAATGTCAGCGTAAAATTCAACGGGTGGTTTAACCGCAGCGTTGATCACACAATACCTACGCGCATCAAATTAATCAGCGCGCTTGGAAGCCGCGGCGATTTTCAGAATCTTGTTAATGCGGCGCGCCAGGGCGGATATAATCTTTATCCTGAAGTTGATTTCTTTTTTATGAANGACAAAAAACTTTTTGACGGATTCANCCTTTATAANGACGCTTCGCGCTANATAAACCGCGAACGGATTCAAAGGTATCCTTACAGCATTGTCTGGTTCGGAGAACGCGATATGTGGGGCAAGCTCAGTTATGTCGCGCACCCCGATAAAATGGCGTCGATGATTGAAAATTTTTCTGCCAAATCCGCCGCTTACGGAATTGAAAACATTGCGTTCAGAAATATCGGCGCAAGGCTTGCAGGCGATTACAATGAAAGACAGTATGTCAGCCGCGAAGCTTCAATGGCAATGAGACAGAATACGTTAAACGATCTGCGGCAGTCGGGAACGGGAATTATGATTCTTTCAGGCCATGCGTATACCGCTCCCTGGGCTGACATTATTATCGATNTNGCNCTTGAAAGCCAGAATTTCGGCATAACGGATGTATCTGTGCCTTTTTACGCGATTGCTCTGCACGGTCTTGTTCCNTACACCGGTAAAGCCATAAATCTTGCGGAAGATTATTCAAGAAATTTGTTAAAGATTATCGAAAGCGGCGCAGGGCTGTATTTCAGTTTTATGACAGAAGAAGTCGCTGTGTTACAGGAAACAAAATTCAGGCAGTTCTACGCCAATGTTTATCATAAGTGGGTAAAAGACGCCGACGCGCTTTACAAACAATTCTCCGCCGAATTCGGACACCTTTATAACAANGCGATTGTNAATCACGCGATTTTATCGACNGATGTTACCCTGACAGAATATGAAGACGGAACCGGAGTAGTTGTAAACGCGAGTAATTTCGCNTTTGATTATGACGGTAGAAATATCAGCGCAAACAGTTATGTTGTGTTAAGACGGGGGAGCCTATGAAAATAAAAACTGTCTTTCAAGATTATTTTCATAAATATTTTCACAGGAAAAATAATAAACTTGCCCTGACGCTTGAAGGCAAAAATGCACGCGCCGGATATTTATTCTGTCTGCCTTTTATAATTGGTTTTATACTTTTCATGCTTCTGCCGCTTTTTGAATCCTTTATCATGATATTCAACAAGGTTACCATTGACGTTGTAAATTTCGGATTTAAACAGGATTTTTTAGGGTTTGGAAATGTCCAGCGCGCTTTAGCNATCGATCCTGAATTTAACAGGCTTCTTGTTGAAGAGCTGCTTCGTATGCTGCTTGTTGTTCCCGCGATTATTATTTTCAGNCTTTTTATCGCGCTTTTATTGAATCAGGATTTTAAGGCAAGGGGTCTTGTCCGCGCGATTTTCTTTTTGCCGGTTATATTATCATCCGGTGTTCTTGTAAACCTGGAAACCAACAGCGCTCTTCTGCAGAGCATTGCAGATAACATCCGGCAGAGTAACCANATGAAGTCTTCGATTACAGGCGTCTTGGAAGATATCCTTGTAATTGAAAGCTTCGGTATGGGCAGTTTCATGGCGTATATTTTCCAGATTGTTAATCAGATTTACACCATCGCGATGGCTTCCGGTATTCAGATAATCATTTTCCTTTCCGCGCTCCAGACAATTCCTGTAAGTATTTTTGAAGCGGCTAGAATTGAAGGCGCTACAAGCTGGGAATGTTTCTGGAAAATAACTTTCCCGATGGTAAGTTCGTTAATTATTGTTAATGTAGTTTACAGCGTTGTTGATTTCTTCCTAAGGACNGACAATGTGGTTATGGAACGCATACTGCTTGTTTTAAATCAGCAGCTTGATTTTGGTTTTTCTTCGGCGATGGCATGGATATATTTTTTGATTGTTATAATCGTTATAGGGATAACAATGGCATTGGTATCCAAAAAGGTGTACTATTATGAATAATAAAACATTAAGCGCTCATTCCATTTATGTTTTAAAAAATAAAACATTTGATATCATTTATAAAATTTTCCGCGCTGTACTGCTGTTTGGGTTTTGCTTTTTAATTTTACAACCTTTATTGAATAAAATATCCGTCAGTTTTATGATAGAAAAAGATTTGTACGACGCTACAGTAATAAGCATACCGCGTACTTTTTCTACTGAAAATTACAAGATTGCAGCAGATTTACTGGATTATTTTCCCACGCTGATACAAACAATCATAATTTTAATTATCAGCGCGTCANTGCAGGTAGCCGCCTGCACTCTAGCGGCTTATGGATTTGCGCGTTACAAGTTCCCGGGAAGAAACATACTTTTTATGTGCGTGTTCATTATTATTATTATTCCGCCGCAGACAATTCTTTCTTCGCTTTATTTGAATTTCCAGTTTTTTGATATCTTCGGCATTTTCAAATTGATAACAGGAAGAAACATTAACCTTCTTGGGACGCTTACAGGTTATCTTCTGCTTTCAGCTACAGCGATGGGGTTAAAAAGCGGNCTTTATATTTTCCTTTTAAGGCAGTATTTCAGAGGTGTGCCGAAAGAACTTGAAGANGCGGCTTATGTTGACGGGTGCGGCAGACTGTACACATTCGGACGCATCATGCTTCCCGATGCCCTGCCGATGCTTACTTCCTGTTTCCTTTTTTCATTTGTATGGCAATGGACGGATACGCTTTTTACAACATTTTTCCTGCGCGGTTATAAGATGATACCGATTGCCCTAAGCAGGCTTACAGAAAGTTTTACCCGGTATTGGGCAAGCATCAATTCAGTCGGCTCGCAAAGCGGAGGCATTATGGCTCAGCCGCCTGTCGGATATTTGCAGGCTGTTGTCGCGACAGGTATGCTTGTGTCGCTCATTCCGCTTATAATTCTTTATATTGCCGCGCAGAGAACATTTGTCGAGTCGCTGAGTCAGACAGGAATAAAAATGTAGTTGCAATTGGCTGTACTCAAGCTTATAACATTTACATATTGCAAGCTTGAGCGTCTGAATATTTTATTATGGTTTCGATACGGTTGTTAACCGTTAGAGATAAATTAATTTGGAGGAAAAGCATGATTAAAAAAGCAAGCCGAATAGGATTAATCCTGTTTGCTCTTATCCTTGTAATGGGTCTTATTATTGCAGGATGCAGCAGAACAGGGTCAGCCTCGGGCGGCGCTGGTACTTCCGGCGTAAGTGTAAAAGGCGCGAACATCACGGTTTCGTCATGGTGGTCAACTTACAATGTTGACACTTTTGAGCCAAGGGATGAAGGCGAAGCAAGGGATCTTGATCGAAGGAAAAAACTTTTATCTGATCAGGGATTTAATTTTCAGGTAGTTGAATTATCCGACTGGGATAATTATCTTCCGCTTGTATCCGCCGCTATTATGTCAGGTAACAAACAATATCAGATTTTTGAACTTGGCGCCAACATGGCGGTTACTCTTTACAAACAGGGGCTGTTGTATCCTATCAGCGACAGTAAAGCAGTCAATCTTAAAAACCGCACAGTTGTTCCGAATGTATCGCCGATGTATAACGGTTTAATTGATGAACTTATGACGTTTGGCGGAAAAACATACGGCTGGCAGTACGGGCTTCCGAATAACGGCTGGGGACAAGCCATGCTGTTTTTCAACACAAAGCATTTAACAGATATAGGTTTAAGTCCTGATTATATTTATGATTTACAGAAAAATAATAACTGGACATGGGATACTTTCCTTGATCTTTGCAGGAAGTTAACCCGTGACACAAATAATGACGGTATTACAGATATTTACGCGCTGCCTTGCGATGATGCCCGCGAATTTATTAAAGGGCTTGTTTTCGGCAACGGCGGAAACTTTGTTACATTTGACGCTCAGGGAAGAGCCCAGAACGCGACAAACAGCCCTGCGGTTCTTGAAGCCCTTGCGTTCTTTAATACTCTTATAAATGAAGGTCTTGTGCTTACAACTCCGGAATATGACTGGGGCTGGAACTGGACAGCTTTCTATGATCAGCAGGTAGCAATGACATTTGATCCGGAATGGAGAAAAGGACAGGCGCAGGAACAGTTTGACGGCGGATACGTACTGCCGCCAAGAGGTGCAAGATCAAGCCAGATCCGCCTTGACGCCATTGATAACGTTTACGCCATCGCCAATATTTTTTCACCGGCGGAAGTTGACGTAATTCTTAAAGCCGCTGAAATGTGGTGGACGCCGATGGATGACGACTGGCTGAGCGGACACTTCTGGGCTTCCAGAAACCTTCGCGATGTTACTGAAACTGTGGCCATGTCAAGAGACGCGCAGTATCTCACCCCAAGAAATTTCGCCATGATCCCCGGATATCCGTATGATGATTTTATCAACGAATTCAGGAACGGTCTTGGTTCAACAAGCCCGGCGGCGCATGTTGAAAAATGGGCGCCCCAGTTACAAGCGGCAATTAATGACTTTAACCGCTAATGCTTGTTGTTAATTTTTGGTAAAATTTCTGACCAATGTTGACAGTCAGATTTAATCCCGGTAATTTTATATTGCCGGGATATTTTTTTATATTGAAGGAGAAAATATGAGCAGTCTTATTGTAAACGGCAGCAGCCTGCCAAATATTCCATGGGAAGACAGGCCGTCTTCAGGCGCCGGAAGCGATCCAAAAAAGGATTTAATGTGGCGTTATTCAAAAAACCCGATTATCCCCAGGGATTTAACTCTGCGTTCCAACAGCATTTTTAACAGCGCGGTTGTTCCGTTTAAAAACGAGTATGCCGGAGTTTTCCGCTGCGACGATACGGCGCGTCACATGGACATTCACGCCGGAAGGAGCAAGGACGGAATAAACTGGCAGATCGACGATAATCCAATCAAGTTTATTAAAACCGATCCTGAACTGCCCGATTCGGATTACAAGTACGATCCGCGCGTGATCTGGATCGAAGACCGTTATTACATCATCTGGTGCAACGGCTATTCGGGGCCGTGCCTTGGAATGGCTTACACAAATGATTTTGAAAAATTTTATCAGATGGAAAACCCGATGATGCCGTATAACCGCAACGGCGCGTTGTTCCCGCGGAAGATCGGAAAAAATTACGCGATGTTCAGCCGCCCCAGCGATTCAGGACATACTCCGTTCGGCGATATATGGTATTCGGAAAGCCCTGATTTTATTTACTGGGGGAAACACCGCCATGTAATGTCGCCTCACGGCGGCTGGCAGAGCACAAAGGTCGGTGCGGGACCCTGCCCGGTTGAAACAACGGAAGGCTGGCTTGTGTTTTATCACGGGGTGCTTACAAGCTGTAACGGTTTTGTTTATTCATTCAGCGCGGCGCTGATGGACCTTGACAAGCCGTGGAAAGTTATCGCGCGCCCGCGTCCATACATTATTAACCCGCGTGAAATTTACGAACTTGCAGGTGACGTACCTAATGTCACTTTCCCTGTCGCTTCGCTTGTTGACAAAGACTCAGGCAAGGTCGCGATCTACTACGGCTGCGCAGACACGGTAACAGGACTTGTCTTCGGCAAGGTCGATGAAATTATCGACTGGGTAAAGAAGAACAGGATGTAGTTCCAAACCCGAAACGCCACAGACCTGTCTTTCCATAGAGTACCAGATAAAGATCATGCACGCCGGTGATTTTTTCAAGCTGACATTCTGCGTATCCCCAGGAAGGAAGTCTTCTGTGGCTTGTTTCAAGCAGCGGATAAAATGATATATCGCCGGTGTTCGGAATTTCCAGCGTTCCTGCCAGATAGCCGTCCGGCGCGTCAAGGCGGATTTCCGCGCGGCAATTGTATCTGCCGCGTACAACCGCCGAAAAACTTGTGAACCCTGTGCCGAAATCCAGGGAGTTAAAACGCAGCCAGCTTCCGTCCTGCTTATTGAACACTGCCGGAATTCCGCTTCCGCGTTTTTCATGCAGATAACATAATTCGTAATCGTCAAAGTTTTGCGCGTAAATCTGATTGATTCCGCCTGATGATTCTTCTGCTGACAATTTTCGCGGAAGCGGATTTTCTCCCCTGACTTTGAATCCGCCGGAAAGACGTATGTCCGCCGATGACGCTCCGATCAATACAGTGCAGTAACCGGACTCGANAAAAAAACAGCTGCGCGAGCTGTTTTGGAAATCANCATTGCNTTGGCTGCGGATACCATTCCAGACTGCAAGTTCGTTTACAGGCAGTTCAAATGTAATTGTTTTTTCTTCGCCCGGGTTAAGCTGAATACGCGTAAAGCCTTTTAATGTTTTTACCGGGCGGCTGAATGCCGAGCCTGAAAAATTAACATACATTTGCGGCACTTCATCCGATGCGGCGGAGCCGGTGTTTTTTAAATTAAAAGAGACTTTGACATTTTCCTTATCGCCTGCCGAAGGCTTATCGATGTATAAATTGGAATATTCAAAACGCGTATATGAAAGCCCGTGTCCGAACGGCCAGATTACAGGCCCTTTAAAATATTGATATGTTACCGCGCTCTTTTGTATATCGTATTCCATTATGGAAGGAAGCTGTTTTTCATCTTCATACCATGTAAGCGGCGTCCGTCCCGCAGGCGAAAAGCTTCCGCCTANAANNTCAGCAAGACCGTTTCCCGTTTCNTGAATGCCATGCGCCATCCATAATACCGCGGCGGCTTTTTCCGCAGCTTCTTTACAGGTGTACGGATAACCGGAAATCAGCACTACAACTGTTCTTGCGTT
>WQTB01000050.1 GCA_009786495.1 Treponema sp. | reverse complement strand
AGGGAAAAAAGTTCAAAGTTTGGCATAGGAAGCGGGAAGGCAGAAAGCCTTTCGCAAAAAGCCGCTGAATTAAACGCAGACCTTATAATCATCGACTGGAACCCGCAAAAAACCGCAGACAAAATAAAACAAGAAAGCCTTAACCCGTCACAGCAGAGGAACTGGGAAGAATTGACCGGAATCCCTGTGCTTGACAGGCAGGAACTTATTATCCGCATTTTCGCAGACAGAGCAAACACAAAAGAAGCCGAACTGCAGGTGAAACTTGCCGAGCTAACCTACTTTCTGCCAAGGCTGACGCATAAATACATCGATCTTTCGCGTCAGCGCGGCGGACGTTACGGAACAAAAGGATCGGGAGAAACAAAGCTGGAAAGCGATCGCAGAAAAATTGAAACACGGATTCATCTTCTGGAAAAAGACATCGAAAAAATCAGGGAGCAGCGCAGCACTCAAAGACGCCAAAGGCAAAAAAGCAATATTCCGGTTTGCGCGATTGTCGGTTATACGAACGCCGGAAAATCAAGCCTTCTTAACGCGCTGACAGGCGCGGATGTCGAAGCGGAAGACAAACTTTTCTGCACCCTGGATTCCGTTACGCGCCGTTATGAACTATCCAGGGAAAAATCAGTCCTTCTTGCGGATACTGTCGGTTTTATCCGAAACCTTCCCCATTCCCTGATCAGGGCATTCAGATCAACGCTTGAAGAAGCTGCGTTAGCTGACATTTTAATCCACATTCTTGACGCGTCGGAACCAGACATAGAAAACAATTACGAAACAACCGTCGAAGTTCTAAGGGAGCTTGGAGCGCAGGACATACCCGTGATCACTTTATTAAACAAGATTGACAGGCTCCCTTCCGGCCAAAAAACAAACGAAGAATGTGAAATAACATATAAAGAAGAANTNCAAAACCGCTTTCCGGGAAGCATTCCGGTCTCTGTTAAAAACGGAACCGGTCTTGATAAATTAAAGGAAAGTTTACTGCAAAAATTAATTACTGCGGTTCAGCTTTAATATCATTTACCGAAAATCTGACAGTCGCGTACGAAGAAACAGGCACATTCGTCTTTACATACGCGCTGCGGCTGTGCGCTTCAACCAGCATAATATCGTATCTGTTAACTTCATTTATGTTATACGGCAGCCTGATTACAACGGATTCGCCTGCTNGAATTGTTTCATCGGAGTAAAGCCTGTCNTTGCCCCAAAAAGGCGANGTTGTCTCTGTGATATACACATACCAGATTGTAACTCCTGTGTTATTGGTAATAATTATCGGGGGCCCGTCGCTGAAATCGGAAGCGTTAAATAAAATCCTGCCGTTATCGGAGATTTTCTGGTTCCGTTTTGTGTATGCGTTTCCGCTGTAATCAATTACCCTTATGTCATATGCGCTGGCTACGCTTAAGGGAAGATCAAGCTGTATTGCTGCGTTTTCGCTGTTTCTGATAATCTGATCCGGCGCAAGCCTGTCATCGCCCCAGTTATCGGCTGTTGTTTCGCTTATATGTACAAGCCAGATTGTGGTTCCTGTGTTATTAATTATCGTGATTGACGGAAGAATTTCCTTTTCAATTTTTTCCTGCGAATCAATTAAATCCGGCGCACTTTCGCAGTTTAAAAAACTTAACGCCGCTAAAATAATTATTGTAAATATGGGCCAAAAAGTCCGGCTGCCGGACTTTATCAAATAGTTAGCATATTTTATCATACTTTGCCTTTAATTCCATGATTCCTTTAAATTNTAATTTATTAACAAGATAAATTCCATACTTGCGAATTATTATTACTTATATTAAAATTAATTAGGAGCATAAAATGGCAGAAGATCTCATGGATAAAGTCTTTTCGTTCTTTTCAGGCGANGGCACGACTGATGACAAGCAAAATATGCTTAAAGCTACCGCAAAAGAGCTTAGTCAAAACAAATTTACAAAATTTTTCCGTGTAAAATCCGAAGAAACAGACCCTTCATTCATGTCTTTTCTGTTTTCAGTATATAAAGCCATCTATCCGATTAAGATTTTCATGAAAGACGAAAGAAAAATGGCTCAATTTAAACACATGACAGTGGAATCATGCATAGACGAAAAAATAAAAGAAACGATAACAAGGTTAAACCCCGCAGTTCTCGACGAAAAAATAAAAACTGTAACGGGAGAACAGCTTATTTCTTCCATACANGCNGATATTGATCTATTAACCGCCCAATTTGATTATACCCATATCAAGAATGTAAACCACCGCTATGAAATGGCTGGTACTTTGAATCAGTTTGTAAAATACAATTTTGCCGGATTTTTCAAGAAATTTGATCCGCATTTTGCCGACGGCAGCTTTATTGTNGAGCCGAAATTTCAGGCTATTAAAGCTGTCCTTATAATCGACCAAATCGGCGATTTTTTAACTGTAACGCAGGCTCTAAAACCCGAAGATGACTGGGCAAGCCTTTTAGAGCTTTTAAAGTCAATCGAAGGCCAGGAACTGGTAAACACCGGGCATTTTATCAAAATGATAACGACTTTGCGCGAAATTCACACGTCAAAAATACTTGAATTAATGGTGCAGTACACCCTTAGAAACCCGTTATGGCAGTGGAAACATTCGGTAATTAACGAGACTGTCGGCGAAGCCTGGCTGGAAACGAAAAAGGCGGAGGCCTACGGTTATATCAACAAAATCAATAATGCCAAGAAAAACAGCCAGATAAACGCGCTTACCAAGCAGATTTTTGAATCCGCGGATTTAACAAGGCTTGAGTATTACAATGTCCAGTTAAGCGAAGCGNTNCGCAAAAAAAGAGTTGACTACTATGTGTACGCCGAAGGCTTNAATTATCTTAAAGCCTTTATGGACGATTATGTTTTAAAGGAAATCAGGGAACTTTGCGATATTCTTTTAATCCGCGGCCAATGGACTAANAATACAATGTCAAGGGAAATGAGCGAATCGCTTCATGTTCTTCTGGATACGCCTGTCGGTATCAGCGATTTNGACGTCGTTTTATCGGAAGACGGCGCTGACGGCTCGCGTCTTCGCGCGGCAATGATGAGGGTAGACCGCGACCCGACACAGGCGCGCTATATCAATAGTATAGTAGGAAAAAACAATAGTGAGGCGCTGGAAATAATAAACGAAGCCGTTCAGGCGCTGATTGTAATAGGTAAACAGCTTAANAACCTTATAGAAGATATTCAGAAAAAACACCCGGAACTGCTTATTAACTGGAGAGAAGTGAATCTTGCGTCAAAAGAGCCTATACCGCAAAGGATGGTAGGGAACTTCAAGAAGATAAATTACTTTATCCAGCTTATGCATTTATGCACNCAGTAGTGGAATTCCTTTTAAAAAAATTATAAAAAATTTGTTGCCAAATTTCACGGGTCATTATATAATCACTTATATTCACTTATTGATTCAATAAAAAGGGAGAGACAATGGAAATTCAGGTTCAGGAACTTATTGATAAAATAAAGAAAGACGGCATTAAAGTCGCGTCGGAAGAAGGGAATAGAATAAAAGCGGAAGCTGAAATTGATTCGCGCAGAATGCTTGAAAGCGCAAAAAAAGAAGCTGACGATATAATCAGGAAGGCGAAGCAGGAAGCGCAGAATACCGAAAGAGCGGGAGTTGCGGCGCTTGAACAGGCTTCCCGCAATCTTGTTCTGGCGTTCAAGGATGAAATTCAAGGCTTGTTAAATAAAGTGGTTACGGACAATGTCTCCGGCAATTACAATGATGATGTTCTTAAATCCGTGCTTCCGCAGATAATTACGTCGTGGGCGGAGAAGGGCAGCGACAACCTTTCCGTTTTACTCCCNGAAAATGAACTTTCAAGGCTTCATGGCTTTTTTAATGAAAGGCTTGCGAATGTTCTTTCTAAAGGCGTTGAATTAAAATCCAACCGGAAATTAACATCNGGTTTCCGCATTTCAAATAAAGAAGGTTCCGCCTTTTATGATTTTTCAGCGGAAGCGGTCGCGGGGCTTTTGTGTTCATTTTTAAATCCGAAACTGGCCGGCATCCTTAAAGATTCTGTTAAAGGAATGTAAAAGGTGGCATATTATTATCTTGTTGCGCAGCTTCCATGTCTCTTATATGAACAAAAACCGCCTATGAGTTCGCAGGCATTCAAGGATATGGCAAAGTCTCTCATGGAAGAAAAAGACGCCGCGTTTATGGATTGCCTTTCGTTAAACAGCGATAAAATTGATTTTTCATCGGATGAAGTAAGCAAAACTACAGGCAGCGACTTCATCGATCAATGGCGCGAGTGGGAACATACATTAATTCTTAACCTTGCTAAACAGCGCGCGATTAAATTGAAACGTGACATACCGGCGGAATCGCCTGTATACAGCGTGGAACCTGCCGCCGCAGCCGCCAAAGCGATAGACGAATATTCGCCGCTGGAAGCCGAAATCGGTCTTGATAAGGCAAGGTGGCGCGCGGTTAACAGCCTTGTNGGCAGCGTTTATTTTCACAGGAATAATATTTTCGCGTATTATCTGAAACTGCTTTTGCTGGAAAGGCGTCAGGCCTTCGATGCAGATAAAGGATTTACTGAATATAAATCACTGTACGCTACCATTATTAATAATTATGAAAGCGCACAGGAAACTTCGTTGGGGGTTCAGCAATGATCGGAACAAAAGGAAAAGTTACAGCCGTTAACGGCAATATGGTTAGCGTACGTTTTGACGGAATTGTCTCCATGAATGAAGTAGGTTATGTCAAAGTGGCGGATACGCGCCTGAAAAGCGAAGTTATCCGTATCCGCGGCGATATAAGCCAGCTTCAGGTCTTTGAAATTACCAAGGGTATTTCAATCGGGGATGATGTCGAGTTTACCGGCGACATGTTATCTGTCGAGCTTGGCCCGGGGTTGTTAGGCCAGGTTTATGACGGTCTTCAAAACCCGCTTCCGCAGCTTGCGCAGGCAGCCGGTTTCTTCCTTGAAAGGGGCGTATACCTTGACGCGCTGTCTGTGAANACAAGCTGGCAATTTACGCCGTCTGTAAAAGCGGGCGATAAAGTCGAGCGGGCGGACACTCTTGGCACAGTTCCCGAAGGCTCATTTACGCACAGAATTATGGTTCCGTTTAATTTGTATGGAAACTACACCGTTAACTGGGTAAAAAACGCGGGTTCGTACAATATCCGCGAAACTATCGCGGAACTTAAAGATGAAAAAGGAAACAATATTCTTGTAACTTTAAGTTTTAAGTGGCCTGTAAAAAGAGCGATAGACTGTTTTGAAGAACGTCTTAAACCAGCAGATCCGATGGTCACCCGCGTCCGTCTTATCGACACGTTCTTCCCCGTCGCCCGCGGCGGAACTTACTGTATTCCCGGTCCTTTCGGCGCGGGAAAGACAGTCCTTCAGCAGATAACAAGCCGTTTCGCTGACGTCGACATTGTAATTGTAGCAGCCTGCGGCGAGCGCGCTGGCGAAGTTGTAGAAACCTTAAAAGAATTCCCCGAGCTGACGGATGAAAAAACAGGCCGTTCGCTTATGGAAAGAACAATCATAATTTGTAACACTTCATCGATGCCTGTCGCCGCACGCGAAGCTTCGGTTTACACCGCTGTAACGCTCGCCGAATATTACAGGCAGATGGGGCTTAATGTTCTTCTCCTTGCAGACTCGACAAGCCGCTGGGCGCAGGCGATGCGCGAAATGTCAGGCCGCCTTGAAGAAATACCGGGAGAAGAAGCGTTCCCGGCGTATATGGAATCGACAATCGCGAGTTTCTATGAAAGGGCCGGTATTGTCCGCCTGCGCGACGGAAGCCACGGCTCTGTTACAATCGGCGGAACAGTTAGCCCTGCGGGCGGTAACTTTGAAGAACCTGTTACACAGGCGACGTTAAAAGTAGTCGGCGCGTTCCACGGTCTTTCGCGCGAAAGATCAGACGCGCGCAAGTTCCCCGCGATTCATCCGCTTGATTCATGGTCAAAGTATAAAGGAATCATTGACGGCGAGAAGGTAGGTTACGCGCACGGATTTATGCGCCGGAGCTCTGAAGTTGAACAGATGATGAAGGTCGTCGGCGAAGAAGGCACAAGCATGGAAGATTACATCATTTTCTTAAAAGGTGATCTTGTCGACTCTGTTTACTTCCAGCAGAACTCTTTCGACGCTGTNGACGCCGCGGTAAAACCNGAGCGCCAGATATATGTGTTTACAAAACTGCTTGTGATTCTTGCGTCCCAGTTTACTTTCACNGATAAAAACGAAGCGCGCAACTGGTTTAACAAGTTAAGACAGAAATTCCTTGATTATAACGGCAGCGCGTGGAAGAGCGAAAGATTTGACAGTCTCGAAGCAGAAATCGAAAAATCTGTAAAGAGCCAATCGAAAGGCCTTGATAAGGCAGCTGAAAAAGTACTTGTCTAACGGAATGAGGTTTATATGAATAAAGTATACAGCAAAATTGAATCAATTACAGGAAGCGTTATAACGGTCAAAGCGGACGGCATCCGTTACGGAGACCTTGCGGAAGTCGATACTGTATTCGGCACGTCGCTTGCGGAAGTAAACCGTTTGCACGGCGACATTGTTTCGCTTCAGGTATTCGCGGGCGGAAGGGGTATTTCAACGGGAGATACTGTGCGCTTTTTGGGACGCCCGATGCAGGTTCCGTTTTCCGACAGTTTAATGGGACGCGTTTTTACAGGATCGGGAAAACCGCGCGATAACGGGCCCGAGCTTCACGAGAATAAAATTCCAATCGGCGGACCTTCAGTCAATCCTTCGCAGAGAATTATTCCGCGCAACATGATCCGCACCGGAATCCCCATGATCGATCTTTTTAATACGCTGGTTGTTTCCCAGAAGCTTCCGATTTTCTCCGTATCCGGCGAGCCGTACAACGAACTGCTTGCGCGTATCGCGATGCAGGCGGAAGTTGATGTAATCGTTCTCGGCGGAATGGGTCTTAAATACGACGATTATCTTAATTTTAAAGATACGCTTGAATCAGGCGGAGCGCTCGCCAGAACCGTAATGTTTATTCACACTGCAAGCGATCCCACAGTTGAATGTCTTATGATTCCCGATATGTCATTGGCAGTCGCCGAGCAGTTCGCCTTAAAAGGAAAAGACGTTCTTGTTCTTCTTACAGATATGACAAACTTTGCAGACGCGATGAAGGAAATATCGATCATTCAGGAACAGGTTCCGTCTAACCGCGGTTATCCGGGCGACCTTTACAGCCAGCTTGCGAGCCGTTATGAAAAAGCGGTCGACTTTGAAACAGCGGGATCAATCACCGTTCTTGGCGTTACGACAATGCCCGGCGATGATGTTACGCACCCTGTTCCCGATAACACAGGTTACATCACAGAAGGCCAGTATTATCTTAAGAACGGACGCATCGAGCCGTTTGGCTCTCTTTCGCGCCTTAAACAGCAGGTTAACGGAAAAACACGCGAAGACCACCGCGCGTTAATGGACGGCATGATCAAACTTTATTCGGCTTACAGGGACACAATGGAAAAAAAGGCGATGGGCTTTATCATGACGCGCTGGGACGAAAAACTCTTAAAATANGGCGATCAGTTTGAAACNAGAATGATGGATCTTTCAGTTAACATTCCGCTTGAAAAAGCGCTTGACCTTGGCTGGAATATTCTTGCGAGCTGTTTTAATCCTGAAGAAACCGGTCTTCGCACCGAACTTATTAATAAATTCTGGCCAGAGAGCATGAGAGAGAGAATCGGATAAATGGCAAAAATAAGGCTCACAAAGAACGAGCTTAAAAAACAAAAAGATTCTCTTAAAATGTACAAGAGATACCTTCCGACNCTTATGCTNAANAAACAGCAGCTGCAGGGTGAAATTCGCATAACGGATACGCGGCTTAAGGAACTTCTTATTGAGCTAAAGCAGCTTGACGAATCATTTAAAGAATGGATAGC
>WQTB01000049.1 GCA_009786495.1 Treponema sp. | reverse complement strand
AACACATACACCGGGCGAGAGAATCGCCGAAATTAGGAAAACTTATTCAATAAGCAGGGAAGATCTCTGTGAACGCTCCGGCGTTCCGGTAGACTTGATCGCTAAAATCGAAGACGACGGACACATTCCTGATCTTGCACCGCTCATTAAAATTTCAAGGGGGCTTGGCGTACGTCTTGGCACACTGCTTGACGATCATGAACAGCTAGGTCCTGTTATCTGCAAAGCAGGGCAGGCGGCTTCGTCAAGCCGTTTTAAGACCGGGCTTCCCGAAGGCACTGCCGCCGCGGGGAACCACGGGCTCAGCTTTAACGCGCTTGCCGCCGACAAAAACGGGCGCCACATGGAGCCGTTTATCGTAACAATCGAGCCTGACGCGAAGCAGGAAAAATCCGCGCATGAAGGCGAAGAATTTATCTATGTGCTGGAAGGAAATCTTACGCTTGAATACGGTATGGACAAAAGCGCCTTGAATACAGGCGACTGCGTTTATTACGATTCGATAGTGCCGCATAAGGTATTTTCGGCGGACAGCAAGCCTGTGAAAATTCTTGCAGTTGTTTATACACCTGTTTAATTGTGCAGAGTTAGGGGCGTAAATAAAAATGGACTATATAGAGAAAACTTTATCTCAAGTTTTAAGAGATAAAACTAAAGCGCATCCGGATCATGATTTTATTGTGTATTCGGACAGGAATTTGCGTTTTACATACGCGGAATTTGACAAAAGGGTTGATGACTTTGCCAAAGGTCTTTTATCAATGGGCGTTGGAAAGGGCGATCATGTCGGTATCTGGGCGACAAATGTGCCGGACTGGAACACTGTTCTTTTTGCCTGCGCAAGAATCGGAGCTGTTCTTGTTACCATAAATACAGGTTACAAGACCCACGAGCTTGAGTTTGTGCTGAAGCAGTCGGATATGGTCTGCCTTTGCCTTACAAACGGCTGGCGCGATTCAGATTACATCACCATGATAAACGAGCTTGTCCCTGAATTAAAAACATCCCGGCGCGGNCATATCGACAGCGAAAAATTNCCGCAATTAAAATATGTCGTCCACATCGGCCAGCAAAAACACCGCGGGATGTTCAGCTTTAANGANCTTCTGCTTCTGGGGCAGCACACAGAGCCGGCGCAGTTACTCGAAATCGAAGCGTCGCTNGATACAAATGANGTTGTCAATATGCAATACACTTCCGGCACNACGGGCTTTCCCAAGGGCGTAATGCTGACGCACAGAAATATTTTGAATAACGGCCTTGGCATCGGCGACAATCAGCGTTTTACGGAGAAAGATATTGTCTGTCTTCCTGTTCCGCTTTTCCATTGTTTCGGCCTTGTGCTTGGAATGATGGCTGTAGTCACGCACGGTTCTACCGCGGCGCTTATTGAGTGGTTTGATCCGCTGCTTGTGCTTGCGACTGTTCAAAAAGAAAAATGCACTGCGGTTTACGGCGTTCCCACAATGTTTATCGCCGAATTGAATCATCCCATGTTTAAAATGTTCGATCTTTCAAGCCTTCGCACAGGCATTATGGCCGGCTCTCCCTGTCCAATCGAAACAATGCGCCAGGTTATAGACTTAATGCACATGAATGAAGTTACAATCTGCTACGGGCTGACAGAATCATCGCCTGTAATGACACAGACGCGTTATGATGATGATATTATCGTAAAAGTGGAAACTGTCGGCCGCTGTCTGCCCGGAGTTGAAGTTACAATCCGGAACCCTGAAACAGGCGAAGAATGCCCCGACGGCGTTCACGGGGAATTCTGCTGCCGCGGCTACAATACAATGAAAGGCTANTATAAAATGCCGGAAGCGACCGCCGCCTGCATCGATGCAAACGGATGGCTTCATTCAGGCGATCAGGGAATTAAAAACGCGGACGGTAATTTTAAGGTAACGGGAAGAATCAAAGACCTTATTATCCGCGGCGGCGAAAATATATCACCCAAGGAAGTTGAAGATTTTCTTTATACAATGCCGGGCGTTAAAGACGTGCAGGTGGCGGGCATCGCCAGCGAAAAATACGGCGAAGAAGTAGGCGCTTTTATCATTTTGCACCCTGATGTTACAATGACCGAAGAAGAAGTGCGCGATTTCTGCCGCGGTAAAATCGGGCNTTTTAAAATCCCCAAGCATGTGTTCTTTGTTAACAGTTATCCGCTTACATCAAGCGGTAAAATACAAAAATACCTGCTGCGTGAAATGGGAAACAAAATAATTAAAGAAAGATCGTAGGCGGCTTTTATAAACATTATGATTAGTAAATTTTTATATAATTTATAAAAGAATTCATAAAAGAATTTATAAAAAATTTCATTTCCTCTTGTAATTAAATTTTAAATATTATATATTTAAGCCGGTCAGTTTAATCTGGGGGGGTAAAAACTGAAGTCGTCCAAATTCGCTCCGCTTCTTCTGCTTGCGGGGCTGTTAATCCAAATACCTTTTGTCTCTGCTCAGGAAACGGAAGTTAATCCTGTTACAAATGACAGTTCTGTTGAGTCGGAAGCTGTTATTAATCCGCTGCGCGCCGCCGAAGAAACGCTGACGCTCGGCGAAGACATATCTCCTGTTATCGGCCCTGCCGGCATGAGCACATGGGCGATAATAAGAATGGTGCTGGTTCTCGCGCTCGCCGCGGCGGCGGTTTACGGCATTGTTTTCCTTTTTAAACGCGCGTCTAAACCGGCGCAGTATAACGATCCCTTTTTAAAAGTTCTCGCCAACGCGCATCTTGGCTCCAACCGTTATGTGCATGTTGTTTCCCTGGGAAACAAGACGTGGCTGCTTGGAGCAAGCGACGGCGGCGTTAATGTCATAAGCGAAATTGACGACCCTGACGTTATAAACGCGATGCTGCTGGAAGACTCCAATAAAATATCGCAGGTTAAAGGACGCCTGCCGTCATTCCTTTCAATGCTCAGGCGCATGGGAACCCCGGCGCAGGGCGGCGCCGCTGGAGCGGATGAAATCCGCAAGCGGCGCGAACGGCTCAAGGGGCTTTAAATGTCAAGGTTAGTTAAATGTATAGCGGCAGCCGCGCTTTTATTTATTATCATCCCTGTCANTCTTNANGCCCAGTCTGAATACTTCCCGGGTATGTCTGTCGAAGGCACAACTGACATGCTNGATCCTGACAGCCCTATCGTTCCNTTTATTGATTTTACCGTGCGCAATCCGCAGACGGGGCAGGAAGTCGCGTTCTCGCTGCAGCTTCTTCTTTTGCTAACCGTTCTTTCGCTTGCGCCCAGCATAATAATTTTAATGACAAGTTTTCTGCGCGTATCAATCGTGCTTGATTTTATCAAGCGCGCNCTGTCATTNCAGCAGGTTCCGCCCAATCAGGTCCTGCTCGGAATTTCGCTTTTNCTTACCGTGTTTATAATGTGGCCGACATTTACGGCAATTTATGATAACGCGATCCGTCCGCTTGCCGCCGGCGAAATGTCGGTTGAAAACGCGTACCGCGAAGCGGAAGCGCCCCTTCGCCTTTTNATGTACAGCCAGATGCGCAACAATCCAGAAAACATCCGCCTTTTTATGGCGATGCACGGACTCGACCGCCCCGCGACGTTAGCTGACGTTCCAACATGGGTTTTGATTCCTTCTTTCATTCTTAACGAACTTACGATTGCCTTTAAAATAGGAATATTACTGTTTATTCCGTTTATTGTTATCGACATGGTTGTCGCTTCGGCGCTCATGTCCATGGGCATGATAATGCTTCCGCCTGTCATGATATCCATGCCGTTTAAACTGATCCTGTTCATCCTTGTTGACGGATGGGGTCTTCTGACGAACCAGCTGGTTCAGTCATTCATGTAGGAGCGAATCATGAGCATCGGCGATCTGGTCGGCCTTTTACGGGGCGGAGTATATCAGGTTTTAATAATGGCCGCTCCTCTTTTGCTGTCCGCGCTTGTAGTAGGCCTGATTGTCGCGATACTGCAGGCGGCGACTTCCATTCAGGAACAAACACTTACATTTGTTCCAAAACTGATAGTTATTCTTGTTATGCTCGCCATTTTCGGCGGGCTTATGTTTACATCGCTTGGGAATTACACAACGCAGTTGTTCAGCCGCATCCCAGAGATGGCGCGCTAAGAAGGAAACATGATAGAGAACGCGATGATGCAGAACATTCTCAGNTTCGGCCCGGTATTTCTTTTNCTGGCGGTCAGAGCCCTTGCAATGATTCAGGTCGCNCCTTTNCTGTCATCCGACGCGATTCCGCAGGTTGCAAAATTCGCGCTTGCGGGGCTTGCCGCGTTCGCTGTNATCCCGACAGCCGAAATGTTCATCGCGTCTAATTCACCTAACGGAATTGTCACGCTGCCCGGCGGAACGTTAAGCGATCTGCGCTACGAAACATTCAGCCTGCGGTTNTTTCTTTTAATCATAGGCGAAGCGATAATCGGCATCATTATNGGTTTTTACATGACNATTATTTTCGCCGCTTTCTCTACCGCAGGCCAGTTTTTNTCGCTGCAGATGGGCTTCGGCGCGTCTGAAACTTTCGATCCTGTGGCGCAGATTGAAAATCCGCTNATGGGCCAGTACTTCAACCTTATATCAATGGTGATTTTTGTCACAATCGGCGGTTTTCATCAGCTCTTTCTCGGCGGATTCTGGCGTTCCGTGCAGACGATAAACGTTATTTCGCTGATAGACGGAACGCAGCCCATTGTAACAATGATTGTTTCGGGTCTTTCGCGGCTTTTCATGGACGCGATTGTTATAGCGATGCCGATTCTCGGAACGTTATTTCTCACATCGCTTACAACAGGTTTAATTTCCAAAGCCGCGCCGCAGGTAAATATTCTTTCTGAAGGTTTCCCGATTTCGATCATCGCGGCGTTTCTGCTCCTTTTCGCGTCGCTTCCTTTCATGATCGAAGCTTTTTCGCGCATCATCGATTCCGGTTTCAGCAACATTCAATCCCTTTACATCCAGATCGGCAGAAAAATCACCGGAGGGGGATATTAATGATGAATGATAAATTAGAAATGAACGCAGAATTAATTTCCTTTCCATTTGTCATTCCGCATCCGCCGCTTGTAATTACTCTCCAGTGGTTTTCCGACAGCGAAGACGAAGACGCGCCCGGCAAGACTGAGCCGCCGTCAGATTATAAATTAAAAGAACTGCGCAAGGAAGGACAGGTAGTAAAAAGCCAGGAATTNATCGGAGCCGTCGGNCTGCTTCTTCCCGGAATCCTGCTGCTTTTCCTTGCTCCGTCAATGCTGCGAACCTGCGCGGAAATGGTTCGGGTTTATTTTNCGCGCGTAACNGAGTTGGATCCTGTTAAAGACGGATTAATCTCCGTGATATTCGCAAGGTATTTTATAAAGCTCGCGGCCCCCATTCTTCTTGTTGCCTTTGTTTCCGCGATTTTTTCCAATATGCTTCAGCTTGGAAGCTGGCTTTTTACGACNAAGCCGATTACACCTAACTTTTCAAAAGCGCTGCCGAAATTCGGCCAGTATTTTAAGCGCATTTTTTCTTCGGAAGGGCTTTTTAACCTTGGCAAGTCAATCGCGAAGATCATAATTATCGGCGTTGTCGCGTTTTTGTTTATCAGCGCCGACATCGAAAAACTTCTAAACCTGCAGAAAGCGGACCTTTACACAAGCCTTACGCTGGTCGCTTCGATTGCGATAAAAATGCTGATTGTTGTCGCTGTGCTTCTGCTTGTGCTTGGAATCGCCGATTATTTTTTCCAGCGCTGGCGTTTCCGCGAAAGGCACAAAATGACGCGTCACGAAGTAAAGGAAGAGCAGAAGATGCACGAAGCGGATCAGCAGATACAGGCAAGGATTAGAAGCCGTTTCCGCGAGCTTTTAAGGCAGAACATTACGCAGACCGTTCCGCAGGCCGATGTTGTAATTACAAACCCGACGCACCTTGCCGTGGCTCTGCGCTACGATCAAAGCACAATGCCGGGCCCGATGGTGACAGCGCTGGGCGCGGATTCTGTCGCCGCGAGAATAAGGGAAATCGCGCGGGAATATGACGTGCCGGTAATCGAGAATAAGCCGCTTGCCTGGGCGTTATACGAAAATACTGATGTGGGAAACATTGTTCCTGAAAAATACTGGAGCACTGTTGTTGTAATTTTAAGCAAGGTCTGGCATTTAAACCAGCAGCGGCGGCAGAGAATGAACGCCGAAAGAGAAGCAAGCGCGTAAAAGGAGTGAATGAATGGCTGATATAGCGCAGGGCGAAAATAAAGTTTCGCGTAACCCGTTGGCGTTTCTCAAGGACAGTTTTCCCGCTGTGGCGGTAATTACAATTGTTCTTGCGATTATTCTGCCGATGCCGACAATTCTTCTTGACACGTTAATGGCGTTTAACCTGATTTTCGCGCTGTTAATACTGTTAAACGTTCTTTACACGCACAAGCCTACGGAGATAAGCCTTTTTCCGACGCTGCTTCTGGTTTCCACGATTTTCAGCCTTGCCTTGAACGTTTCTTCCACGCGGAGCATTTTAACGGAAGGCGCGAATTTTGACGGCAGGATGATAAGGGCGTTTTCGACATTCGTTGTAGGATCGGGGGGAACCCAGGGGCTTGTAGTCGGTTTTATCATTTTCATCATTATAATTGCTGTGCAGATAATCGTTATCACAAAGGGAGCGACCCGCGTATCGGAAGTAGCGGCGCGTTTCACTTTGGACAGCATGCAGGTGAAAATGATGGGCGTAGAAACTGAATACAGCCAGGGATCAATCACAGAAGAAGAAGCAAAGCGGCAGAAAGCCGAAATCAGGCAGGAATCAGATTTCTACGGTTCAATGGACGGCGCAAGCAAATTTATTTCAGGTAACGTAAAGGTCGGCGTATTTATCATCATTGTGGAAATTCTGGGCGGTTTCATTATAGGTTCTACAATGTACGGCGAAAGCGACGTTGTTAACACTTACATCAGCCTTGCTGTGGGCGACGGTCTTGTAACGCAGCTTCCCGCGCTTTTAATTTCCGTCGCGATGGGTATTGTCGTAACGCGGGCTGCCGCGACAGGCAATCTTTCCGATCAGGTTGTGCAGCAGCTTTTAGTACGTGACGCGAAAATTTTCTGGATACTCTCCGGCGTGCTTGTCGTTCTTGCNATGCTNCCCGGTTTTCCGTGGTATGTGCTTATCCCGATGGCGGCCCTTCTTGGATTTCACGCTTACAGAACAGGACAAGCTAAAAAGCGCGCCGTCAATTTCAACGAAATGATGGCAAAAACGCGCGAGCAAAAAGAAGAAAAACCCGTTGATTTTTCTCCTGTTGTTCCGCTCGACATACTTTCACTTGAACTCGGCTACGGCCTTGTTCCGCTTGTAGAAAAAGAAAAAGGCGCTGAACTGCTTGAACGCGTACAGGGCGTAAGGAGGCAGTCGGCATACGACCTTGGACTTGTAATTCCCAAAGTGCGCATAATTGACAATTCAATTCTTGAGCCGTCTGAATACTGCTTTAAAATAAAAGGCGTTGACTCAGGCAGGGGAAAAATCCGTCTTGGTTATTACCTTTGCATAAACCCTGGTTCTGTAACCGCAGAGCTGCAGGGCGAAAAAACTGTCGACCCAGCGTTCGGGCTTCCCGCTGTCTGGATCGATCATGAAAGACGCGATGAAGCGGAACGCGCAGGCTACACCGTAGTTGATCCGCCTACAATTATCGCGACGCATCTTACGGAAATTATCCGGCGCAACGCGGCGGACATCCTTGGCCTTCAGGATACGCAGGCGATACTTGACGCCCTAAGGAAAGATCAGAGCGCGGTAGTTGACGAAGTGATGAGAGAAGGCAAGGGATTGCGCATAACGGAAGTTCAGAAAATTCTGCACGGCCTTCTGCGCGAAAGGGTATCGATCAGAAATCTAGTGTCGATACTGGAAGCTGTCGCCGAGTATTATCCTGTTTCCAAAGGAAGCATTTACTTCCTTATCGAAAAAGCGAGACAGGCAATCGCAAGCCAGATTTGCCATCAGTACGCAGACGACGACAGGCGCCTTCGCGT
>WQTB01000048.1 GCA_009786495.1 Treponema sp. | reverse complement strand
TGCCTTTAATTCTTTCGATGTTCTCGTATTCAAACCATTTTATTTTAAAACCTATCCACGGAAAAATTCCTTTGGAAAACCTGTTTCGCTCCGACAGCGTCAATAAAGCTTCAAGATATTTTCTGTTCATCAGCCTGAAATCCCTTGCGCCGTCAACAATATCGACATCGGTGATTTTTTTCATNAGCGAATAAAAACTGCGCGCAAAAAACGATCGTATCACCGGTTCTCCGATACGGTTTACCCTTCTAGTTCCTGNGCAGTCATACCCGCCGGATGATACTGCTTCCAGCATCTGCGGGATAAGGGAAGGAGGGTCCTGCCCGTCAGCATCCATGGTAACAATATATCCGCCCTGCGCTGCCTGTAATCCTGCCAATAACGCAGCTTCCTTTCCAAAATTACGTGAAAATGAAATACAATGCACAGAGCTGTCTTGATTTATTATTTCTTTAATTACATTAAGCGTATTATCATGCGAACCGTCATCTATAAAAATAATTTCATACTGTCTGTTGATTAAATTGAGAATTTTTACAGCTTCGTCATAAAAATAATTTAACGCAGCTTCTTCATTAAAACAGGGGACAACTAAAGAAATTTCCGCGCCTGACATTTATAAATCTCCGAAAATGTAAAATCAATATTTACAGCCGATATTGAATGTTATACGCCTATCCGATATATGTCAATATCAGGTTTTTTTTCTGAACACAAAAAATCTTTACCCAAAATAATTAATGCCGGTAAAAATATAATTACAGGCTGATGACAGCCAATAGCTGAACTGCGCGGCGTTATAAAGCAAAAACATTATAGCTGAACCTGTAAGCGTATTTATTATTCCGACAAGAATAAATTTTAAAAGTTTTATATCAAAAATTTCAGAGAATTTCAAACCGCAATTTCCTACCGGATGTTAATATAAAACCTTTCAAGGTACGCGATTCTGCTTCGCGCTTCAGTAAACCGCGAACTCTGCGGATACTCGTTTATGAGCCTGTTATAATATTCAAGTGAAAGAAGGATATTTCTGTCGGGGCTGTTGGCTTCATAAAATTGACCCATAAGCCAGTAGACTTCGTCGCTTCCGCCCGGATAATAATCCATATATTGATTTAGCGACGATATCGCCGCAGCTACATTTCCCCTGTTAAATGAATCTCTTGCTCCTTGCAATAAAACATCAGGCGGCGGCCTATCCGCCGGCGCGGAGCTGTCTGCGTTAGGTGAAGCTGTCTGGGCAGCCGCGGAAGGCTGGGTTTCAAGCGTTAAAGATGACGAAACCGCCTGCCCTTGTTCAGGCGTAAAAGCGGAAAGTGAAGACGCGGTCTCTTCCTGAACAGCTCCTGAATAAAACGGTTCTGTGCCGGGCCATTGGCCGCTTTGCAATATCGCTTCTTCAATGGCTGAAGGCCAGCGCGGCTGCGCAATCACCCTGCCGCGGTCAACCGGCTCATTAAACCAGCCCGCAGATGCCGCAGGCGCATCCCCGACAATAACCTGCACATGATCGTTAATGATGTAATCCCTTATAAAATCCTGCCTGTAGAATTTTAAAATATATGTTCCGGCTTCATCAAGCGAAAAAATAAAACTCTGTCCGTCCGTATCATTGCGCCGCGAGTTATAAACAATTCCTCTTCTTGAAGCAAGCTCACCCAAAAAAACCCAGCCGTTTCCGCGGAAAGGAATTTCCAGAATCTGTCCGGCTGTCGCGCGTACTACCCGCGAGAACATTATGTCGCTGTCCTGCGGCGTCATTCCCATTTGCGTTAAAGATTCAATTCCCGAAGCGGGCGACTGCGGTAAATTGCTGTACGGATCATTTCGGGATAATTCATCTTTTTCATTTATAGATTCAACTGCCGGTGACGGTGTGATCATTGCGGTTTGCGCAGGCTGCGGCGCAGGCTGTGTTTGAGCGGGAGCGGTCGGCGGTTGTGTCTGCGCTGGCTGTGTCTGCGCTGGCTGTGTTTGAGCAGGCTGTGTTTGAGCAGGCTGTGTTTGAGCAGGCTGTGTCTGCTCAGGCTGTACAGGCGGCGGCTCGGCAGTTTGCATTACAGGCGTTTGATTTGCGGGCTGCTCCTGTTCAGGCGGAAGTGTTTGCGGCGGCGGAACTCTTGGCAGCGCAGGCGACTGCTGTGTCTGCGGCTGCACCCACGTTATAATCGGCGAAATTGTTTCGGCTGGGGGCGAAGGTGTATCTTCATTTAACGATAAAAATGGAACATCAGACGAATCGGGGGTTTGAGACTCTGTTTGAACAATCTCCGGTGTTTCGTTTAAATCCGTTGCTTCAGGATTAATTACCAGTTCGTACGTACCAGCGGAGTCTTCATTAATGGCAGTCTGCGGCGGCGGAAGATCAGATGCAGGCTGCGACTGCACAGGCAGTTGTGTTGTTTGCGTTGTTTGTTCAGGCGGACGCACCGCAGGCTGCGATTGAGAAGGCGGCTGCGTTGTCTGCGGTGTTTGTTCAGGCGGCCGAGATGCAGGCTGTTGCGCGGATTGTCCTGTCTGCGGCGGCGCTGCGGATTGCGGTATTGATAATCCTGCCGTTTGTTCAGGCGGCCAGTCAAATTCATCCATCATATCCAGCGATGAGCAGGACAACATGAAAAAGATTGATGTTATAATAAAAAGTAATAAGAATTTTTTCACGGGACACGCTCCAGTATTTCATCCGCCGCCGATTCGATACTTACACGCCACTGTTCTTCGCCGAAGCGCAGCGGGTCCTGCCAGAATTCGGCTACATCGTCTTCCGTCCAGCTCTGCCTTCTGTCCCTTTCCAAAAGCACGCCGGGGATAAAATCCGGTTCGTCAGGCAGAAACAGCTCTTCAACGGGTATGGGGGAATGAATTGAAATTCTTCCGGGCGCCTGCGGAACATCTTCGGCAGGAGGACGTCTCATTGTCATTAATACTGAAAAGACAAGAATACCGGCGAACACGGCGGTGCAGATAATTACAAACCGCTTTTTCTGAACGGCGCTCAGCTTCTGAAACCAGCCGCGGATGATTTGTATTATTTTTTCCAATTTCCCCTCAACCGGATTATAACATAAAACATGATTAATACAACCATTACTTGTTACGAAATTATTATTTTGGTACGATAAATCATGAATGAACGCCTTAAATCCCTGCTGAAAAGATACGACGAACTTAATCTGCTTATACAGGATCCCGCGCTTGTAAAGGATCAAAGCCGTTACCGCGAGACGATGAAAGAACATTCACGCCTTGACGATATTGTTCAGACGCATAACAAAATTGAAGAACTTGATAAACAGGCGGCGCAGGCAAAAGCCCTTGTTCAGGACGAAAAAGATCAGGAGATGAAAGAGCTTGCACGCGATGAATTAAAGGAACTTGAGAACAGGCTGGAAAACGAAAGGGAAAAACTTAAATTGCTTTTAATCCCGAAAGATCCGCTGGACGAAAAAAACATTATAATGGAAATCCGCGCGGGAACAGGCGGCGAAGAAGCGGCCCTGTTCGCATCGGATTTATACAGGATGTATTCGCGCTCCGCCGAGACAAAGGGCTGGAAATTTGAAATCATGAATTCAAACGAAACGGAACTCGGCGGAATAAAGGAAGTTGTTTTTTCCATAAGCGGAAATAATGTGTACGAAAATCTCCGTTATGAATCGGGAGTTCACAGGGTGCAGCGGATCCCGTCGACAGAATCATCGGGAAGAATTCACACGTCGGCTGTGACAGTCGCGGTTCTTCCTGAAGCCGACGAAACAGAAATCGACATAAGACAGGACGATCTCAGGATTGACGTAATGCGCGCAGGCGGTCCTGGCGGCCAGTGCGTCAACACCACGGACTCTGCTGTGCGCATAACGCATCTGCCGACAGGAATTACGGTTCACTGCCAGGATGAAAAAAGCCAGATAAAAAACAAGGCAAAGGCAATGCGCATCTTGCGCGCGCGCATTTATGAAATGGAAGAAGCGAAAGCCGCCGCGCAGAGAGCCGAAGCAAGAAAGAGCCAGGTGGGATCAGGAGATCGCTCGCAGAGAATCAGAACTTATAATTTTCCGCAGAACCGCCTTACAGACCACCGCATCAATCTGACGCTTTACAAGCTTGATCTTGTCATGCAGGGCGACACGGGCGAACTGTTTGACGCTCTTAAATTATCCGCGAAAGAAGAGCTGCTCCAAAAAAGCGCAAGCGATTTTTCCGGCAATGACGATGATTGAACATTATGCTGATACGCGAAGCGATCGCTCAGGGAAGCGCCGATTTAAAATACGCAGGCATTAAAACTCCCGGTCTTGACGCGGGTCTTTTGCTTTCTCATGTTTTGAAAAAAGACCGGTCTTTCCTTCTTTGCGCAGGATCTGAAAAATTATCGGAAAAAAACAGCGCCGCGTTCTGCGAATTAATCGAGAAAAGATGCTCAGGTATCTGCACGGCGTATTTGACAGGTAAAAAAGAATTCCGCGGACTTGAATTTGCGGTTAACAGTTCGGTTCTGGTTCCGCGTCCTGACACTGAAACTCTTGTGGAAGCGGCGCTTGAAATATGCCGCGATAAACGCGGAGCGGCAGATGAAATTAAAGTTCTGGATTTATGCACTGGCTCAGGGGCTGTCGCAGCCGCGTTGAAACATGAAATGCCTGAACTTGAAGTATACGCTTCCGATATATCCGAAGAAGCGCTGGAAACCGCAAAATCAAACTCGGCGCGCTTGCTTGGTGAAAACAAAATTAATTTTTTTTACGGAGACTTATTCGGCGCGTTAGAACCGCGGCATTCTGCGCATAACGCTCCGCAGTTGAAATTCTCTTTAATTGCAGCTAACCCGCCCTATATTCCGTCAGACAAAATTGAAACCCTGTCCGCGGAAGTGCAAAACGAGCCGCGGATCGCTCTTGACGGCGGACAATCAGGCATGGAAATAATTAAAAGAATTATTAATGACGCGCCTTTGTATCTTGAAAAAAACGGATCGCTTATTATGGAAGCGGATCCCGATCAGATGGAGACAATAAAAAGCTTGCTTAATTTAAAAGGATTTAATAATATAAAAATATATAATGATTTATCGGGAAGCCAAAGGGTGATCGGAGGATATTATGAAAAATAAATTTATAATTATTATATTTTCTTTTATCATGTTTTCCTGTTACAGCGAATCAGGCAAAGACGAGCCGCAAATCAATCCTTCATATTTTTATTATAATGATGAAGATAAAATAACGCCTGAAATCACAGAGCATTACACGCTCAGTTTCCTTGCGGCGGGAGACAATCTGCTTCACAGTTCCGTTTATATGCCTTTAATGATAGGCGAAAAACCCGATCTTTCCTTTTTATATTCGGAAGTAAAGGACATTGTAGAAAAAGCCGATGTCGCTTTTATCAATCAGGAGACTGTTATGGCGGGAGAGAGCTACGGTTACACAGGCTACCCGCTTTTTAACGCGCCGCAGAGAATCGCGAACGCCCTTGCCGATACCGGTTTTGACATAATTAATCTCGCGAATAATCACGCGATGGATATGGGCAGCAGCGGCCTTTACGCGACGCTTGATTTTCTTGACACGATGGAAGAGTTTACGGTTATAGGCGCGAGAAAACAGGGAGAAAGCGCCAGAATTATAACCAAAAATAATATAACGCTCGGTTTTCTCTCTTACACATACTCTCTTAACGGAATCGCTCTTCCTTCGAATAATCCCAATCTTGTATCACTCATCAACAGAAATAAAATGAGCGAGGAGATAACCGCCCTGCGTCCGTTATGTGATTTTTTAATCGTATCGATGCACTGGGGCGAAGAATACAGGCTTCAGCCTGGTAACGATCAAATCAGCCTTGCGTATTTTCTTGCGGAACATAATGTCGATTTAATTGTCGGGCATCATCCGCATGTGCTTCAGAAAGCTGAATTAATCAGGCTGGACGACGGAAGAAAGACGCTTTGTTTTTATTCTTTGGGTAATTTTATTTCTCATCAGAATGAAAGGGAAAGAATTATAGGCGCCCTTATGGCTGTTACGTTTTCAAAAACAGTTTCTAATATAAATCCTGCATCTCTTTCAATAATCAATTACGGCTTTATTCCGGTAATTACGCATTATGATCGAAGTTACAGAAACACTAAATCATATCCCTTGTTTTTATACACTGACGATCTTCTGCAAAGCCACGGATTAAGATATTCAGGCGACGGCCTTTCCATGAATTTTTTCAATACGGTGCTTGACAGGTTAAATGCAAGAATAATAATGCACAACCCTTTTATAAAACAAAACCCTTTAATACGCATGGGCGAATCATTGACAAAATATCAATGTTTGCTACAATAGACTTGAATTTAAATTAAAAACCGAACTGAATCATGAGGATACCCGTATGAACAAAGATGAAATTCTTGAACTGATAAAAGAAGGTTCACTTGATATAGCGAAAATAAAAATGCTGCTTTCCGATATAAACACTGTGGATATCGCGGAAATTTTTGAAGAACTGGAAAGGGAAAAAGTCATACAGCTTTTTAGAATTCTTCCCAAGGCGATCGCTTCCGATGTTTTTGCATATGTCGATCCGCAGCATCAGCAGACAATAGTTGAAGCTCTCACGGATTCTGAAATCGGCGACATAATAAACAAACTCTTTGTTGACGACGCTGTTGATTTTATAGAAGAGCTGCCCGCCAATGTAGTTAAAAGGGTTTTACAAAGCGTCCCGTTCGCGAAAAGAAAAATCATCAATCAAATTCTACAGTACCCCGATAATTCTGCGGGCAGCATCATGACGACTGAATACGTCGACCTGCGCGAAGACGCGAAAGTAAGAGAAGCCTTTGACACAATACGCAGCATAGGGCTTAACAAGGAAACAATTTACAACTGTTATGTGATACGGCGCGACCGCCTTTTAGTCGGCGCTGTATCCGCGAAAACGCTGATGCTGTCCCGTCCGCAGGATTTGATAGGCGACATCATGGACACTAACCTTGTTTTCGCCAGCACAACAGACGATCAGGAAATAATCGCAGAAAAATTCAAAAAATACGGCCTTCTTGCGATGCCTGTCGTTGACAAGGAACAGCGTCTTGTCGGCATCATCACGGTAGACGACATTGTTCACGTTATCGTGGAAGAAAGTACAGAAGACATGGAGAAGATGGCAGCTATCGTTCCGTCAGACGAGCCGTATCATAAAACAACTGTCTTTCAGCATTTTAAAAACCGTTTTCTTTGGATGCTGATTCTTATGCTTTCGGCGACAATAACNGGAACCATAATTGACAGTTTTCANAACGGACTTGTGGCGATCCCTGTCCTCATGGCCTTTGTGCCGATGCTNATGAACACNGGCGGAATTGCAGGCTCGCAGTCGTCAACATTGATCATCCGCGGTATGGCGGTAGGCGATATTAGTTTAAAAGATATTCTTTTTGTCGTATGGAANGAACTGCGCGTGGGAATTTTATGCGGAATCGGCCTTGGGACTGTTAATTTTTTCCGCGTTTTTATTACNCACCGCCAGGACTGGAAACTTTGTCTTACAATTTCCATATCGCTTTTTTCTACAATCCTTATAGCAAAAACAGTCGGCGGCATTCTGCCGATTTTCGCCAAACGGCTGAGAATAGACCCTGCTGTCATGTCGGCTCCGCTTCTGACAACAATTGTTGACGCTGTCTCTCTTATCGTTTTCTTTTCGTTNGCGAAGCTTATTCTCGGACTCTGATGCTGACTGACGCTCACTTTCACCCGTGCGACCTTGCGTTTATATACCCCGAAGCGGAAAAAGAACGCATAAACATACTGTCTCCCGCAGGCGATCTAGGGGTTAGTGCGGCGGCAAGCGCATGGGACGCGAACGAATTTGCGTATAACGAAGAACTTGCGCATCGTGCGCAGCTAACGCAGCGTGCGCAGCTAACGCAGCGGGCGCAGTTTGCGCATAACGCATCATTAACGAAGGATGCGCCTGTGTTAAAAGAGCCTTCGCTGTTTCAATGTTTCGCGGTTCACCCGCAGCTTCCGTCGATTTATTCGGAAAA
>WQTB01000047.1 GCA_009786495.1 Treponema sp. | reverse complement strand
CTTGATCCCAATACGGCGTCGGAATACGCGTACATGATGGGCGAAGTAGTCAAAGGAGCGGAAGGTTTTTACACAGGACACGGATCAAGGCAGGATGTCGCAATCCGTGCGGTAGACTCAAGAACTTTTGAAGTTACCCTTGTCGGCCCTGTTCCATACGCCCTTGACATGATGGCTCACTACACATTCAGCCCGCTGCCGATGCATGTAATCAGCAGGCACGGAAGCAGCTGGACAAGAACCGAAAACTTTGTCGGAAACGGTCCGTTTGTTCTTCAGGAATATGTTCCCAATAACAGGATTGTAGTTGTCCCCAATGACAAATACTGGAACAAGGCAAATGTGCACCTTACAAAAATCACGTTCCTTCCAATCGAAGATCAAAACACGGCGTATAACGGATTCCTTAACGGCGAGATTGACTGGGGCACGGACGTTCCGCTGGCAAGAATCGATGAAGTTAAACTTCATAAAGATTATCAGGTATCAGCGCAGGCAGGCACTTATTACATCCTTGTAAACCAGTACAGCAGCCATGCGGCGTTAAGGGACGCGCGCGTGCGCAAAGCGATTTCGCTTGCAATCAACCGCGAGGAACTTGTAAATAACATTACAAAAGGCGGACAGCTGCCTGCTACTACTCTTGTTCCCGCGATGGGCAATTATCAGCCGCCCGCAGGTCAGGGATACAATGTCGCAGAAGCTCAACGTCTTTTATCCGAAGCCGGTTATCCGAACGGACAGGGGCTTCCCGTAATAGAGTATGTTTACAACACGCTCGATTCCCACAGAATCATCGGCGAGTATATTCAGCAGTCGCTGAGAAACAACCTTGGCATCAACATCACTTTGCAAAACATGGAATGGGCGACCTACCTTGATTACAGAAGCACAGGCCCCTTCCAGCTTGCGCGCGCAGGCTGGATCGCAGACTACCTTGATCCGCAGAACCTTCTTGATCTTTTACTCACAGGCGGCGGCAATAACGACGGCAGGTACAGCAATCCTGAATACGACGCGCTTATCCGCAGAGCCGCCACATTACCCGACGGCACGGAACGCAACAATGTTATGCGCCAGGCGGAAGAAATCGGCATCGTGCAGGATCAGGCTGTTATCCCTATTTACTTTTATGTTTCACAGAGCATGATCGATCTTTCCAAGTGGGATGGCTGGTACTCAAATGTTCTTGACGTTCATCCTTACGTCGGTTTAAAAAGAAGATAACCTTTAAGGAGGCCCTTCATGGGACAGTTTGTATTCAAAAGATTCATCAGTATTATACCGACAGTGTTCATCATAATCACTCTTGGATTTTTCATAATACGGGCTGCCCCTGGCGGGCCTTTCTCGCGTGAAAAAGCGGTTCCNCCTGCTGTTCTTACGAATCTTATGGCAAAGTACAACATGGACGAGCCGCTTCACATGCAGTATTTCCGCTTTCTTGGCGGCGTACTCAAGGGAGACCTTGGCCCTTCATTTACAAATAAAGATTTTTCAGTTAACGAATTGATTGCGATAAGNCTTCCCAATTCAATTATTCTGGGGGTTGTCGCGATTGCGCTTGCGCTTGTCTTCGGAGTAACGGCAGGCATTATCTCGGCTTTAAAACAAAACACAATCGCNGATTATTCATTTATGTCCGTCGCTGTCGCNGGCATATCGATCCCGACATTTGTTGTCGGGCCTGTTCTCATGCTGATTTTCGCGATTACNTTAAAATGGCTGCCGACATCGGGCTGGATAGACGGCCGTCANGGATTAGTNACGATTATCATGCCCGCGATCACATTGTGCCTTCCCCAGTTCGCGTATATCGCGCGGCTTATGAGAGCAAGCATGCTGGAAACCCTGCGCTCTGATTATATTCGCACAGCGCGCGCGAAAGGGCTTTCAATGCCTGTGATTGTTTTCAAGCATGCGCTTAAGGGCGCGTGCCTTCCCGTTGTCAGTTATCTCGGGCCCGCGATGGCGGTTGTCATTACAGGCTCTGTTGTTGTAGAAAAAATTTTTGCGATACCCGGTCTTGGAATGCATTTTGTAAGATCGGCTACCAACCGTGATTATACAATGATCATGGGAACTGTAATCGTATATTCTGTAATATTGATTGCTTTAAATTTTATTGTGGATATTATTTACGGGTTTTTGGATCCCCGNATTTCATACAAGTAAGGCAAAGTCAGAATGTTATTTAACCGGAAAAAAACCGAAACTGCGCTTAATGAGTTCAGCCAGAGCGTAAAACCAATTTCGCTTTACAAGGACGCGTGGAAAAGGCTTAAAAAAAATAAAATGGCCTTTGCCGGTCTTATAATAGTTTTATTTTATTTTTTAATTTCTCTGATTGCGCCGCTTTTGCCTTTGTATCCGTACGAAAGACAGGAGATGCGTCATATTCATCTGCCGCCTTCGTTTGACACCGCAGGGAACGTAATGATACGCTCCCGCGAAGCCTACTTTGTCAAATTAATGGCAAAGGAAGGAAGAAGCGAATACACTGCCGCGGAAAAAAATGAGTTAGCTGCAATGCGGGCGGAAGCGGAAAAAGACCCTGTGCATAAAAGAGTTTACATTTTCGGGACTGATATTCTGGGCCGNGACGTTCTTTCGCGGTCAATTTACGGCGGNAGAATTTCTCTTGGAATCGGCGTTGTAGGAACGATAACAGCGCTTTTAATCGGCATTNTCTGGGGCGCTGTAGCCGGTTATACCGGCGGAAGGCTTGATAATATAATGATGCGAATCGTCGACATAATTTACGGTCTTCCTTACATGATGGTTGTAATAGTTTTTATGGCGCTTTTCGGAGGACGCAGTATCTATCTTTTGTTCATCGCGATTGCCCTTGTTTCATGGCTTACGATATCCCGCGTTGTAAGGGGACAGGTTATAAGCTTAAAAAATTCTGAATTTATAGAAGCCGCGAAATCCGTNGGAGCCGGAACTCCGCGGATAATNGCAAAGCATCTTCTGCCNAATACGCTGGGAATTATCATCATCTACTCTACCCTGTCGTTTCCGGGCTTTATCATGTCGGAAAGTTTTCTGTCGTTTTTGGGTCTTGGCGTTTCCGCGCCGATGTCGTCATGGGGGTCGCTAATTGACGAAGGAGTGCGCGGCATGGAACTTTATCCGTGGCTTTTNATTGCGCCTGCCGCGATGATGACGATCTTCCTTTTTGCGATGAACTTTCTNGGCGACGGACTGCGGGACGCNTTTGATCCCCAGGGAAAAAACAGGACATAACCGGAGATAAAATGGCGTTATCTGATAAAACCATTCTTGATGTAAGAAACCTAAGCACCCATTTTTTCACGGATGAAGGCGTAGTG
Source organism: Treponema sp. (assembly GCA_009786495.1). Next base: position 4,713 of record WQTB01000047.1, on the reverse strand, counting down.
AAGGCTGTAGAAAACGTTTCATTCACGCTTCATAAGGGCGAGATCATGGGAATAGTAGGCGAATCAGGCTCNGGNAAATCCGTTACAAATCTTTCTATTATAAACCTTGTTCAGTCACCNCCCGGAAAAATTGTCGCAGGAGAAGTTTTTTATAACGGCGAAGATATNTTAAANATNAATAAAAAAAAGCTCCGCGAAATTCTTGGAGCCAAAATCGCCATGATTTTTCAGGATCCGATGACGAGTTTAAATCCGTTCTTAAGGATTTCTACGCAAATGATAGAGACAATAATGCTCCATCAGAAACTTAATAGAAAGCAGGCAAGGGAACGGGCGATTGAAATGCTTACAATGGCCGGCATTCCCGCAGCGCAAGAGCGCATCGATAATTATCCGCACCAGTTTTCAGGCGGAATGTGCCAGCGCGTAATGATTGCGATGGGGCTTTCATGCAACCCCGAAATATTAATCGCCGACGAGCCAACAAGCGCGCTTGATGTTACAATTCAGGCGCAGATTCTTGACATAATGAAAAAACTTTCAAGCGAATTCGAAGCGGCTGTTATTCTAATTACGCACTCGCTCGGCGTTGTAGCNGGAATGTGCGACACAATTTATGTAATGTACGCGGGGCGTATTGTAGAGCGCGGNTTTACCGCGGANATATTTGAAAATCCCATTCATCCGTACACAAGGGGTTTGATTAATTCCGTGCCGCGCCTTGACAGGCTTGACGCGCAGCGTCTTTTTTCTATTCCCGGGCAGCCGCCGAATGTAATAGACCTTCCGCCGTGCTGTCCTTTCTTTCCGCGCTGCAGCGAAGCAATGGAAATTTGCAAATCCGAGTACCCGGATGAAAAAGATTACGGAAACTGCCACAGCGCGCGCTGCTTTGCCGCGGATCATTCAGTAAGGGGAGTAGCTAATGAGTAATCTGCTTGATGTAAAAGACCTTTGCATGCACTTCCCCGCCGGATCAAAAGGGGTATTTAAAAAACAGAAACAGTATGTATACGCCGTAGACGGGATTTCTTTTTCGCTTAAAAAAGGAGAAACCTTGGGGCTTGTCGGGGAATCAGGCTGCGGAAAATCGACTGTTGTGCGCGCTTTATCATACCTTTACACGCCGACATCAGGTGAAGTGTCACTTAACGGAAAAAATCTGGGCGCGATGAACAAACAGGAACTTCTTGAAGCAAGGCGCAATATGCAGATCGTGTTTCAAAACCCGTACGCTTCACTGAATCCCAGAATGACAACAGGCGAAATAATCGCAGAGCCTTTGCGGATATATAAAAAATACCGGCTGCTTGAAATCAGCAATGATGAAATTGACGCAAGGGTAGAAAAATTGATGGACCTTGTAGGTCTTTTAAGGTTTTACAGAAACAGGTACCCGCACGAGTTTTCAGGCGGACAGCGCCAGCGCATCGGGATCGCAAGGGCGCTTGCTTTGAACCCGCAGCTTATTTTGGCGGACGAGCCTGTATCCGCGCTTGACGTTTCGATTCAGGCGCAGATATTAAATCTGTTTAAGGACATTCAAAAAGAATTCGGGCTTTCGTATCTTTTTATCGCCCATGATCTTGCCGTGATTGAATANATATCGGACAGGATAGCCGTAATGTATCTTGGAAAAATTGTAGAAATCAGCAATTACAGCGATCTTTACAGAAATCCGCTTCATCCTTACACACAGGCGCTTCTTTCTTCCGCGCCGATTCCAGACCCGAAAATTGAAGCTCAAAGAAAGCGGATAATACTTACAGGCGATGTTCCGTCGCCGAATATCCAGCGCCCGGGCTGTTATTTTTATGACCGCTGCCCGTGTAAAATGGATAAATGCAAAATCAGCCAGCCGCAGCTTGAATCCGCTTCCGGCAATGAAGACCACAAAGCAGCCTGCTTTGCCGTGAACAACTCTTAATTCCCAATTCCTGATTTCGCGCTTCTAAATCCCGGCTATTTAAATGCCGATAACGTATATATGAAAAAAGTATCATTTACCGCGCTTTTAAGCGTCATTTTTGTTATTTTTATGCTGTCTGCAGGCTGTACCAGCACACCGGAACCTGAAAAAGATGTTGATATATGGAAGCTGCTTCAGGAAGGCGATGAAAACGCAAGGGGATATTTTCTTGGCGAATTTGACGTAAACGCAGTTGATCCGCAGGGAATGACGCCTCTTCATTACGCCGCTCTCCGCGGCGACGCCCAGCTTGCAAGCTTTTTCATAGCGAACGGCGCGAACGTTAACGCGCTTGATTATTCAAACATGAGCCCGCTTGGAATCTGCATTGATTCAGACGATCCGTTTACTGCGCAGGTAATAGCATCCGCCGGAGCTGACATTCATCTTGGGATCAAAAACAATGTAACGGCTGCGTCGCTGGCTTTAACCAAAAGCAGCCAAATATTAAATTCAATATTGACATCAGCTAACGTAGAAACAGCCGACAGCAGCGGAAAAACCATTCTTCATCTTGCGAGCATTTCAGGTAACGTGCAGGCTGTTACAGGCATTATGTCAAAATCATCAGCTTCTTCGCAATTAATAAATAAAAAAGACAATCAGGAAAAAAACGCCCTTGATTACGCGCTCGATCGCACTGATTCCAAAATACATATGGAAACCGCGGAGCAGCTTATTCTTCACGGCGCGTTTTCTGAAAATGAAATCTTTAGTTTTTTCGGACCCGCGGTGCGCAGCGCGAATTACAATATCCGCCGCAACGAAGGGCTTACTCCCATTCATTACGCTGTAATCGGCGATTACTACGGCCTTATTACTTTTCTTCTTGATAAAAATATCGATCTGAACATTAAAAGCACATCAGGGGCTACTGCGCTGCATGAAGCCGTAAGAGGCGGAAACATCGATGTGATCGCGCTTATTCTAAGCCGCGGCGCTGATGTAAACGCAAGAGACGCGAAAGGCAACACGCCGCTTCATACAGGGATTCCCGCCGCGGTTCACAGGGAAGTAATAACAATGCTGCTCGAAAAAAACGCCGATTTTAATATCCGCGACGAACACGGCGATACGCCGCTTCATATCGCGATAATTTTAAACAGGTCCACAGACGTTATTCAGGCGATTTTAAACGGCGGCGCCGACGTACACATCAGAAATATCGAAGGTAAAACGCCTTTATACATTGCGGTTCAGGAAGGAAGAAATTCTCTGATTCCTGTTTTATTGTCCTATGGCTCGGAAATATTCGCCGCGGATAATTCGGGAACCACTCCGTTTGATCTCGCGTCAAGGCTTGGAAACAGCGCATTCAATCTTCTTATAACAGCGGAGACTGTTAACCAGAGAGACAGCGCGGGTAACACAATGCTTCATGTCGCGGTGTGGAACAGAACAAACCCCGAACAGATCGGAAGGATACTCGATCAAAGGGCCCCAGTGGACGCGAGAAACAGGGACGGCGAAACCGCACTTCATCTTGCTGTCAGAACGAATCAAAGAGAAAACGGCGAATTCTTGATTTCCCGCGGAGCCAATATTTTTGCGCTTAACGGCGCGGGCGAGAGTCCTCTTTTTCTGGCGCTGTCGTCAAGCCCCTTGCGCGAATGGTTTTTAAACCCGAACACTATAATCGCAAAGGACGGACTTGGAAACACAATCCTTCATTACGCCGCCGAATGGAATTTAAATTACGCAATTCCGGTGATAATCAGAAACGGCATTTCGGTTGAAGAGACCAACGCCACAGGACAGACGCCGGTTTTTATGGCAATAAGAACCGACGGCGTTTCTACAATCAGAATACTTCTTGAGAATAACGCCAATTTGAACGCGCGCGACAGTCAGGGAAATTCCGTCCTTCANGCCGCGGTAAGATGGAACGCGATTAACTCCGCNTCGTTTTTAATTTCTTCGGGAATTGATATAAATTCCCACTCGCTTAACGGNAACACTCCCCTTCACGATTCAATCGCGCTTGGAATGTCNGACATTGAAACGCTTTTAATCAGGCANGGCGCGAACCTTGAAGCGANAAACATGGACGGCAATACGCCTTTAATGGAAGCTGTAAGGGGCTCCCTTTATCCTTCCGCTGAAAAACTTTTATATTTCGGCTCGGATCCATCTACAAGAAACACAAGGGGCGATACGCCGCTTCATACCGCTGTCAGCATGGAAAACTTTGACATTGTTAATCTTCTTTTAAGAAACGGAACGTCAATTCATGCGCGTAACACAAGAAACAGAACGCCTTTCCAGATATCGCTCAGCGTATCCGCGCGCATGGTATCTGCGATGCTTTCTTCCGACAGAATCAATATTCCTGACGACATGGGAAACTCTCCCCTGCATATCGCGTTACAGGAAAGGGCTTCCGTCGATATTATTAGAACCATTATCCTTCAGGGCGCAAGAATAAACACCGTTGACAGCAACGGAAAAACACCGCTTAGGGTGGCAGTCGATATTGACGCTTTTGAAGCTGTCAAAGTAATCGCAGACTCGGGAGCTGATCCCTATGTCGCCGCAGCCGACAGCAAAACAGCGGCAGAAATTGCGTTTAACAAAGGCAGCGATTGCCTGAAAGCGCTTTTTTCCGGAAGAGCGATTGATTCAAAAGACAGCTCGGGAAATACAATTCTTCATATTGCCGCAAGATTCGGAAACCCTGAATTAATTAATGTGCTTTTGGACCTTGGCGCAAATAAAACAATTAAAAATATCGCAGCGGAAACTCC
>WQTB01000046.1 GCA_009786495.1 Treponema sp. | reverse complement strand
GTTGCGGTAAAATCAATGCGCGGCGAAATTTCCGCTGACGGCGCTTTAAAACACAGTTCAATTTTGTTTGCTGACATTTTTGATTTTACGGAAAAATTGAAAAATTTTTCTTCAATATTCGGAGAAAACGCGTCAGATAAAATTGTGCGCTGGTTAAATCAATATTATTCAAGAATGACAGAATGTGTAATTAAAACAAACGGATATACTGACAAATTTATCGGAGACGGCATAATGGCGCATTGGGGAACGGCTTACAGCGCGGGAAGTCCGCGCAAAGACGCCTTTAACTGCGTAAAAGCCGCGCTGATGATGCGCAAGGCGCTTTTTTTCATGAACAGAGAAAGAAAACCGGGCGATCACGCGTCGCCTGTAATTCGTATGGGATTCGGCATAACATCGGGGATGGTAACAGCGGGACAGTATGGAAGCGACGCGCATGTTCATTATTCTGTAATCGGCTGTCCTGTTAATCTTGCCGCGCGAATTAACAATCTGACAAAATCGCAGGGCGCGGATATTCTGGTGTCTGAAGATACTTGGAATCTTATCGGNGATAAATTTATCACNAAAGAAATGCCGCCTGCGAAAATCGACGGAGAAGAAAAACCGGTCCGTACTTACGCGATCATCAATTTTTTCGGNGAAGCNAAAGGGCCGCAGAGCATTGATGAACTGCGTTCGATCCTTGGCATCGAAACGCCNGCTAATTAACCCTTACAGCCGCCATGATAATGTAAGCTGTAATNTTATAAAGGCCGTGGGCTATCGCAAGGCCGTGAAGAGAATTATATCTTAAAAAAAGAAATCCAAGCACGCTGCCGCTGATTAGCGCGTTTAAAAAACTCCAGGGGCCGCCGTAAATATGACAGACAGAAAACATAATGGTAGAAAGAACGAGCGCGCCGGGAGCGTGCAGATTTAATTCTTCCCTTTTTGATAATAAATAAAAACGGAAATAACTTTCTTCAAGATACGCGGAGAACATGCAGAAAACGCACAGTACCGCCCATCCTGGTATTGTTGACGGTATTTGACTGTAAACAACTGAAACGTTGCCGCTGTATGAAGACAGAAGCGAAATAATAATTCCGGNAGCCAGAAGACACGGAAACGCGCAGACNGCCGACTTCATGTCTTTCCTGCCGAACCTTACTGCCCAGATATCCAGCATTTTCGCCTTGTATACAAGNTACCAGATTAGAGCCAGAGAAGGGATTATATGCAGAAGAAGTTTCGCTAAAACNGCGATTGNGGAAAATTCACCGGAAGGAGCCGCGCCTGTNAAAAAAGCGGCTGATCCGGAGAAAAAAATCAGAATATAAAGAATTAAAGCTTCCGCGTATATACCCATAGTTTTATTTCTGTATTATAATTAATAACAAGAAATAAATCATGAGGTATCGCATTGACCCCTTTTCTTATAATTATCGGCGTAGTTCTTATCGGCGGGTATTTCATCATGTACTTCAGCAAGGAAAGGTCCGGCAACTGGATTCAATTTTTTTCTAAGGGAAAGGACGCGGGCTTTACCATAAAGGATCTTGANCAGATAAGAAAAATTGTAGCAGCNTGCGGTATCAAAGACCCTGCGGAAATTTTTAAATCCCGTAACCTTTTTGAAAAAGTCATTCGATCCATGGTAAACACTGTGCGTCTTTCTGGCGAAAATAATGATCCCGCGATGCAGATTTTTCTTTCCAAGCTTTTTGATTTTTTTAAAAAAATCGAGATGGAAACGTCAGAAAACAAAATACGCATCACAAATTCGCGCCAGATAAGCGAAGGACAGGTTTTGCGGATTCTTGTCGCGGGAACAGGCGTTTTTAGATCTGAAGTTGTAAAAAATTTCGGCAATTATCTTACCATTTCGCGTCCCGTGAACAGCAAGGCAAACGTGTCCACGCAGTGGAACGGNGTTAAAATATCGGTTTATTTCTGGCGCGAAGACGACGCAGGCTATGTTTTTGACACTGAAGTAACCGATGAAGTTTTTTCCAAAGGCATCTCTTCGCTGAAGGTTGAACANAATGATTCGCTTTTCAGAACGCAGAAACGAAAGTCCATGCGCCTGAAATTCAAGAAAGCCGCGTTNTTATATCTNATTAACAACATGGATAATCCGCACAAACTGGAAAAATCCGCCGGTTTAAAAGTAATGATGGATGATATTTCCGATACAGGCTGCGCTTACAGGGTTAACGGACAGGCTGCAGCCGGGCTCCGGCTTAAGGTGCAGTTTTCGCTTAACAAATTCCCGATTTGCATACCCGGCACTGTCCGTTCGGTCGATTATAACCAGGAAGCAAATNTTTCATTAATTCATATGGAAGCTGACCCTCTTCCCATCGCGGTGCGTAACCATATCCTTTGTGAAGTTTTTAATATGTTACCGGATGAAGATGAAGATGAACTTCCTTTCAGGGTTCTTGAAGAAGAAGCGAATACTGTTTCCGCGCCTCGGGCTCCGGGTACCGGCGAGAAATTCAACGAGGTAATGAATGAGTAGGCATAATAAGGAATTCGCGGCNTTGGCTTTTGACAAAAGCCGGCTTGCCTTTGNCAGGATACTCAGCCTTATTTTTGTTTTTGCTTTGTACGCGTTTTTCGCTTCGCCGTTTCTTTTCGGCGAGCCTGAAATTTTGAATCCTAATGAAAATAATATGCAGGGTACAGGTTCAACTTCAATCGAAGAAATTAACGGCGTTGAAATTAATAACGAATACTATAATGAATTGTTCGGAGAACTAAATAGAAATTTATACAGTGATAATAATACCGAAGCCATTATTGACGCAGTCGATGTCGTTAATGAAGAAGCTGGCGTTCCTGCCGTATACACAGGAGCTGACGGTCTCTGGAGGCATTTCCTTGAAACTGATGATTCTTCATCCGCCGCCATTGAAATTCTTGTCACGCTGGGTATGGCGGGGAAGGGCAACCGCAGTATTATTAATAATCTTAATAATTATCTGATAGACAAAAATCTTCTTGTAAAATCAGGAGTTTCCGTAAATTATACGCTTGTATCGGCGTGCATTTCCGCAATTATGGAGTTAGGTGACAGTTCGTCATATCAGGCACTTTTTTCCGCGTACTGCGCGGGATATCCCGAAGTTATCGCTTCCGAAGCGTACGGCGCCATGGAAATTATTCCCGGGAATTTTTATCAGTTCCTTTTGAATGTGCTGTGGAATAATCCGCCGGATGAAAAATTCGCCGCGTTCAGGGCGGGGATTAACAGCGAAAGGCTCAGCGTATCCGACAAAGGGCAGATTGCGGAGCTTGCACTTGAACAGGCGCTTGCTTCAAACGAAGACAATATCAATCTGAACGTTATGCGATATGCGGCAGTTTCGGTTCTTACCCGCCTAAGGTGGACGCGCGCCAACGCGCTTGCGATAAGGCATTACTACCGCGTTCAGGCTGATTTTCACGCCGATAAAATTACCAAGGAACGGTTTCTGGAAGCGGTTAACTGCCTTGGCGCTGTGGGAAACTCGCAGGCTGCTCTGGTGCTTGGCCTTCAGCTTGGCCTTATCAATGACAGAATGGCGCATTCAGGTTCCTTTGACGCGGAAGTCACTCTCGCTATAGTTCACGCGCTCGGCCTTATCGGTGATAACGCCGCCTTTGATCATTTATTGTACGTTTTAAATTTATCGTACCCATACAACATTCACGCCGCGGCAAGGGAGGCAATTGATAACCTGAAATGGGTTAGGTGATATGGGTTCTGTAAATAAATTGCGTCTTACGCCCGTTTTTTGCGCCGCATCCGGCGCCGCGGCGGGTTTTTACATACTTTATAATTTTTACGCCGGTAACGCAGCCGCGCTTTCCNTCATAACCGCGGCAGTATTGATCCTTTTATTTTTGCTTTGTTTTTTGCGCGTAGTTTCGTCGCTTAACGCGCGCTCGCGGATATTGCAGCTAACGTCAGTCTGCGCTGCCGCTTTTACAGCGGGCGTTGTTTTCGGGTTTTGCGCCGCGGGCGCGGGGCGTAATGATGTAACATTCGGCATTGCGGAAAATAAAATTACGGCGATAGAAGGCGTGCTGCTGGAAGACCCNAGAGTATTGCCGGGCGGCTCCGCAATGGTTTCCGTGTCGATTGTAAAATGCGCCGGGGATAACGGTCTTCGCGCGGACGGCGCGGGCGTTATTACAGTTTTCTTTTCGCAGGTGAACGCGCAAAAAACAAGAGAGTTCGGCCGCGGGACAGCGGTTTTCGCCGAAGGAACGCTGCGCGAAAGCAGCTTCGGTTTGTCATTCAGCGCGAAATCGCTGCATGTTGTCAGGCCCGCTTCCGCGTTCGAAAAAATGCGCACGGGGATCAGGCTTGGTTTGATGGAACGCTTTGAAGGCAGGGAATGGGGCGGACTCGCGCTTGCGATGCTTCTCGGCGTCAGGGATAATCTTGACACCGACTTTACGGAGCGTTACGGCAGCGCCGGTTTGTCCTATATTCTCGCGCTTTCCGGGATGCATCTTGCGGTGTTAGCTGCATTAATTACACTGCTGCTTAAAAAGCCGCTTGGCCTTAAGGTATCCGCGGCGGTCAGCGCTGTGATAATTATTTTGTATTGCGTCCTTGTGGGTCCAATGCCGAGCCTGAACCGCGCCGCTTTAATGTACATACTTGGCGTTATAACAATACTCGGCTTTCTTCCCAAAAACACAATGTCTGTATTGTCGCTTTCTTTTTTAATTCAGCTTTTTTTAACGCCGCAGGCGGGATCGTCGCTTTCATTTATTCTTTCGTATGTCGCGCTGCTTGGAATTATTATCACAGGAGACGCGCTTTCTTCCGTTTTTGCGGGCAAGGTTCCCGACTTTCTTTTAAAGCCGCTTTCATTATCATGCGGAGTGTTTCTTGCGACAGCCGGTCTTTGCAGCTATACTTTCGGATCGCTTGCTCCTGTCGGAATAATCGCGGGGCTTGTAATTGTTCCGCTTACAACAATTTTTATGATCGGATCGATGATTTGGCTTTTACTGGGTTTCCCGCCGTTTAACGCGCTGCTGGATTTTCCAATGTCCGTGTTATACCGTTTTATGGATTTAACCGCTTCCGCCGCGGGAAACGTGCCGCGGGTTTCAGCTAACAATGAAGCGGTGCTTGCAGTTTCGCTTGTTATGTCATTCATTATAATAATTTTTAACATAAAATACAGCAGAGAAAAAATAAAACCGGAACCGTTTTTATGACAATCAATTATAATTCGCCTTCAGCGCTTCGTTCTTTTCTTGAACAGGAAGGGCTTGGAATGCAAAAAAAATTCGGCCAGAATTTTTTAATCAATCAAAAGATAAGGGAAACGCTGGCTGANACTTTNGGCGCAGGCGCCGGTAANGAAGTTTGGGAAATCGGCGCCGGAATCGGCGCAATGACAGAAATTCTTTTAAAAAGGGAATTAAACGTAAAAGCGTTTGAAATCGATCTGGGTTTTATCCGCGTATTAAAAAATATTTTTTCCGGGTATNAAAATTTNCAGCTAATAGAAGGCGATGTAATGAAAACATGGCGGCGGCAGCAGATGTCNNCCTATCTTTTGGGAAATCTTCCGTACAATATCGCGGCGGCTTTACTTGCGGACATGATCGAAAAAGGACAGATTTTTTCNCGCATGGTTGTTACAGTCCAGAAGGAAACAGCCCTGCGTATGGCTGCCGCTGCCGGAACAAAGGATTATTCTTCGTTTTCTGTAATGTGTTCATCAGTTTATAAAGTAAAACCTTTTATTTTAATCAGCCGCGAATCGTTTTATCCGCAGCCGAATGTCGACAGCATGGGCGTTCTTCTTGAGAATAAAAACACGCGGGAAACAGGGCAGATCCCGGAAATTTTTTATCCGCTTGTGCGAAGCCTTTTCGCGTCAAGAAGGAAAACAATTAAAAATAATTTGTCTTTATTTATCGCTTCGCGTTTTGGCGCGGGTCTTGCAGATAAAAATTCAATTCAGGATGTTTGCGGCAGGGTTTTTAACGAGAACGGACTAAACGGAAATGAAAGGGCTGAAACGCTAGAGCTTGATGTCTTTTTATCTCTTGCAAAATCACTTGAGAATATGCGATTATAAACAGAGAATGTCAATTGCTGAAAACATCGCAGAAATTGAAGAGCGTATTCTAAAATCCTGCGGCAGAGCCGCAAGAGAGCGCGGTGAAATCACATTAATGGGCGTTTCAAAATTTGTGCCTTTCAGCCTGATAAAAGAAGCGTACGGCTGCGGCATCAGGTGTTTCGGCGAAAGCAGAGTTAAGGAAGCGTTAGAAAAATTCNGCGAAGTTAATAACGGTGCGCGAGATTTTTCACAGCCGCGGAACTGCTTTAATGAATTTGAACTTCATTTAATCGGTTCATTGCAGCGCAACAAGGCGAAACAAGCTGTCATGCTGTTTGACTGCGTTCAGTCTGTCGACAGGGAAGAGCTTGCCGCGGAGCTTGTCAAACACAGCCATGTGCGGGAAACGCCTTTAAAAGTTTTACTTGAACTGCGAACCGGCGAAGATTCAAAAAGCGGATTTACGGATATTGACGATCTTTTTAAGTCGGCGGAAATTATCTGCGGCTGCGAAAAATTATTGCCGGCAGGGCTTATGACAATGGCGCCGTTTACAAAAGACGCGGCTATGATCCGCGCTTCTTTCAGGAAATTAAAAAAGGCGCAGAACGAACTTGAAAAACGTTTTGCCGGCGCAGACTGGAAGTGTCTTTCAATGGGAATGTCAAACGATTATGAAATTGCAATAGAAGAAGGCTCTACAATGCTCAGAATAGGAAGCGCGATATTCAAAGAAAATATTTCCAAGGAACATAAATGAAAAAAATATTTTTCNCGGNNGTATTAATTTCTCTTTTATTCAATGCCGCGCATCAGGCGTCAGCCCAGAGTTTAAGCGCCACAGAACCGACGCAGTCTTCTTTTGATACAGCCGATCTTCCGCAGTGGGTAAAGGATCTCAGACGATGGGANATTATCACATTCGGACTGTTTCCGTTTTCGCTTTTCGCNGTTACGTTTACAACGGATATGATTCGCTGGGGCAGCGCGGACTGGGACCGCCGTTATGCGCCATGGCCGTTTAAAGCTCCGGGCGGNGCGGAAATGACAAGTTATGANTTTGGAAGAAGCATTTTAATTGCCGCAGGAATNTCGATGACTGCGGCTTTTGTCGATCTGATAATTGTTATGGTTAAAAGAAACAATGAACGCAGGCGCGCGGAAAGCCTTGAAACCGGTTCTGTAACNATCGATAGATCATTTCCTGAAGAAGAACCGCAGGAAAGCGGTCATACACTTGTTTATGATGATAATGACAGTAAAGAAGAATAATGCCGAATCTTTCGCATACAGTTAAAGAGCAGTTAAATCCGCCGCTACGCCTTGACCGTTATGTGTCAGAAATACTGCGCGTGTTTCCGGCAAGGTCCAGAATAAAAACAAGAAAATTAACGGCAAAAGTTAACAGTAAAAATGTTAAACTTTCGCATCCTGTAAAACAGGGCGACTGCCTTGAGCTTTGTTGGGAAGACGCAGTTCCCGAAGGTTTAATTCCGCAGGATATTCCACTTGTAATTGTTTATGAAGATGAAAACTGCGCCGTAATTGACAAAGCGCAGGGAATGGTTGTGCATCCGGGAGCCGGAAACAGGCAGGGAACGCTCGCGAACGCGCTTTGTTTCAGGCGGCGGGAAAAAACGGGAATAAATTATGATGACATAAAGAAAAGCGATAAAACAAATGAAAACCTTCGCGCCGGCATTGTTCACAGACTGGACAAGGATACGTCAGGCCTGATTATCGCTTCATATAATGATGACGCGCACTTTTTCCTTTGCGAACAGTTCAGATCGCGCAGCGTGAAAAAATACTACATCGCCATTGTGCACGGCGTCCCTGATACGGAAAAGGGAAAAATAGACATAAGCATCGCGCGGGATCAAAACGACAGAAAGCGTTTTACAGTTTCAGTTAACGGCGGTTCGCGCGGCAGGAACGCCGTCACTTTTTACAAGGTGATAAAAAGCTGGAAAAATTATTCGCTTGTTCTTCTTCGTCCGCGGACAGGGCGCACGCATCAGCTTCGCGTTCATATGCGGCATATCGGCCATCCAATTCTTGGGGATCCTGTTTACGGAAAAAAAGACAGCGT
>WQTB01000045.1 GCA_009786495.1 Treponema sp. | reverse complement strand
GGCGGATCGCCGCGGTGGCTGTTAATAACATTCGCGATGATCGCAAGTTCATCCTGATGCAGGCCGAAAATTTCCGAGTTTGCGACAATGTACTGTCCGTGTTTCTGATGGCCTGACGGTTTTATGTATGTGCCGATGTCATGCAGAACCGCGGCGGTTTCNAGCAGGACGCGATGGCGCGTATTCATTCCGTGTTCGTTTAAAAGCGCGTCAAAAATTGTCATGCAAAGCTGCGCGACATGGCAGCCGTGCGCTTCGTCAAAATGAAACTTGCGCCCGAGATTTACTGCGGACGCGATTATCTGCGATGAAAATTCATCCTGAAGCGACGAATCAACNCCGGANGCAAGATCGATAAGATAACCGTCGCGGATNGTGACAAGCGGAACCGCNATAATCGGCGCGCCTGTCCGTTCAAGGAAAAGCTTTAAAATAAAAAGGCCAAGGAGCAGTCCTTCGGCGTCTGTGTATGTAATTCCAAATTCGCGGATGCAGTCTTCTATGCTGTAATTGCGGACTTTNTCNACAAAGGCGATAAAATTATCACGNTCGATTATNTTGCAGTATTCGTTTAAATCCCTTCCGGCCTTGTCCGCNGCAAGACGCGCGTCGGATCCCGCGGCGACAAGAGTTCTTATGCGGTTAAGGTCCATGTCCATATTGAGCATCGCAAGGGTGTTCTTGATATTTTCGTTCAGATAACGNTCATAAAAAAAACCTTTGCCGAAGATGTGCCGCGATCGCTGCGTGATCATTATTGTTCCAAGCTTTAAACTGTGAGCCGCCACCATCTGCCCGCGGCGCAGNAGCATTATTTCCGTCGAGCCGCCGCCGATTTCCACAATCATGGAATTCGCGCGCCAGAAAAGCGGAAGGTCCTGTTTAAGGGCGAAGCGCACGGCAAGGTACATCAGCCTGTTTTCTTCGATGCCTTCTACAATGGAAAATGAAAAACCTGTTTCCTGGCGCACACGGTCGATAAAAACATCCCTGTTACGTGCAACGCGCAGGGCGCTTGTCGCGATCGCGTGAATGTTTTCGTCTTCNATGCTCCACCCGGATAAAAGCTCCCTGAANTTCTGAAGCACCGCAAGACATTCAAGCATCGATTCNCTTGAAAGCACGCCGGTTGTAAAAACGTCGCGCCCAAGCGACACAGGCCTTACAGCGCGGTCGAGCACTTTCCACGCGCTGCCCGCGCCGATGTTNGAATAAATTTCCGCGACATGAAGCCTAATTCCTGTGGAACCGATTTCAATGATTGCAGTTAAAGTCGCGGCCATAGNCTTACAGCTTGTCAATAAGTATCGAGCATTTTCCGGACGGAATCGGCAGNGTTTTTTCCTTTACGCCGAGAATGTTGATTGTAAAGTAATAAAGTTTTTCGCTTTCCATTTGAATTTCCCAGCCCCTTCCGCTCTTGTGCGAAAGAATTGTAATCATGTTGTTTTTAAGCGAAAGATTTTCAACTCCCATGATTTCAAGGCTCGGGATTACCCAGTCTACAGTTTTGCGCGGAAGCGAAATTGAAAGGCCGACAATGTTTTCGATTGTAAGGCAGATTGTGGAAAGCGCGTCATACGTCAGAAACTGCGGGCGCGGAAAATTAAGTTTACCCGGCCATTTCGCGGGCCCTTCTTTTGAAGGAAGATATGCTTCCCAAAGATTTCCCCTGTTGTGATTTCCGTCAGGGCTCATGGAATCCAGCATAAAATAAACATGCCTGATCGCGCACTCGCGCGCGATATCCCAGCGCTGATAGCGTTCAAGCCCCTTTATCACCATAAATGTCAAATAGGGAAAAACCGATCCGCGGTAGCCGCGCCCGTTTTCATCATAATCCTTTTCGCTGACCGCAAGCGAAGGAAANGGATGCGCTGTGCCGAAATATTTNGGGTTGGACAGTTTTTCTATGATTTTTTCCGCTTTTTCGCCGTTTGGAATTTCAGCTAACAGCGGCCAGTAACCGGCGATTGTTTTAACAGGAACCTGCTTTTCGTTTTTATTGATGTCGTAGTAAAAACCGTCCGCGGCGTTATACATCAGCGAATTGATTCTTGTTTTAAGCGAAAAATACTGGCGCTTGTACTGAAAGCTTGTTTCCTTGTCGTTTAAAATATCCGCAAGCGCGGAGACATACAGCATATTGATCGCCATCATCGCGTTAAAATCCATCGCGTAATANGCGTCCGCGCGCGGAACATTCGTCATGCCGGTTGCAGATAACGGCGCCTTNTAAAGGCCGTTTGGNTTTTTAAAGACAGATTCGATCCACGCGGAGTACTTGCAAAGTATGGGAAGGACGTCCTTAACGCGTTTTTTGTTGCCGGATTTGTGGTAGATATTGTATTCCGCCCACGCGAAAACCGGCATTCCNATGCCTTCAGGATTTTCCCTGTCAGTTACGCACTGGCCTGTAGTGATGTCATACGCGCTGCGGATGGCTCCGTTCGGCTCCTGACGGCTGTAGAACAAGTCCAAAGTCGGATGAGCCTGAAAAATACGGTTGGAATAAACCAAAAAAAACGAGGAAAATATCGCATCAGCCTGGGTAACCGTCTGGGAATCGGCGTAAGCGAAGAATTTTCCGTCAATTCCGCTTTTATCGCCGCCTGAAATCCAGCAGTCCTGTATCCACGCCCATGTTTTATCATAAATATCAACAAAATCCTGATCATAAAAGTGGATTTTGGGAAAATCGAGCTTATTCACTATTTTTCCTTTGGTTTAGATCGCACCTATCTTATTAAATATAATATAATTAAAACAGATATGCCAATTTTTTTTTTGATTTTATCGAAAATCCCCGCTAAAATTCATAAATTAAGATGCNGGATAACCAGGGGAGCGATATCNAGGAGACTTCCGCCNNGCGAAACGCTGCCGGGAGCAAGACCGCAGCCTTTTGCCATGTAAAAAACCCTGTAATTGTCCATGTCGAGCGGATAGCCGTGATTGCCTTTTTTTACTGCGCCTGCAGGTTCATAACAGTAGCCGGCTTTGGCGCAAAAGCCGAACGCGGCTTTTTCCATTCCCGATACGCTTATTTCGTCCGCGGAAAGCATCCTGCGAAAGCCTTCGCTGCTTTCTGTTTTAATGCGAATTTTGCCGGTTTGATCCGCGCTTAATTTTCCCGCGTGGAAAAAAGCCGACCCGCCAGCGCATTCAAAAAAACAGCCGCTTTCTCCCGCCGAATAACCGGAATCATCCTGATTGAGCAGTCCTTCCTTAACAAGATTTATGTTAGGATCGATTACTGTATGCACGCCGATTTGGCTGTGATCTGAAAAAACAATTACATCTTTTTCATAAGATTCCGCGGCGTCAAGAAGCGTTTTAAGATTTTTATCCATCGCTTCCAGCGCGTCATCAAGAGCCGCGCTTTCCGGNCCGTGATCATGGCAGAACGAATCATAAGCTGTAAAATGCACAAGCGCGAGTCCCGGCTTTTTTTTGCGNAGAATTTCCGCGGAGCTTGCCGCGGTAAAATTATCAAGGTCAGGCTGTTTNTAGCCTTTCATTATTTTCCCGTAACGCAGAAATATTATCAGCTGAAGGATCGGGCTTCCCGCCTTCATGCTTGTCTTTAGCTGCGTTTCGCCGGGAAGCGCGCGCACTTCAGGAATATTATACTTTATTGATTTAGAAAACGCGGTAACAGGCCATAAAACGGCGGCGGTTTTAATTCCCTTCTCTGCCGCCATCTGCCAGATTGTTTTTGCGCGTATCGATCTTTCGTCGCAGTTCCATGCGGGTTTTGAAGAAGGAAACGGCTCTATATTTGACGTAACGCCGTGCTCGCGCGGATGAACGCCAGTTGCAACCGATGTGTGAACAGGATATGTATTGCTTAAAAAGACGCCGGACACTCCGCGGAAAACTGCGGACTGTTTTGACAGCGCGTTAAACGCAGGATATTTAACGAGCTTTTCAAATTGCGTATCGCCGATTGAATCATAACTTATAATTAACATATAATGATTATATTATACAGGTATTTTATTAAATTATGGAGAATAAAATGGAAAATAAAAATATCAGGCAAAACCAAAATTATAAAGATCAAATCGTTTACCAGATTTATCCGCGCAGTTTTCAGGATTCAAACGACGACGGCTTCGGCGATATTCAGGGAATTATTTCCCGTCTTGATGAANTAAAAAATNTCGGCGCGGATGTTATCTGGCTTTCCCCCGTGTATAAATCCCCCGATGCAGATAACGGCTA
The DNA here is from genome assembly GCA_009786495.1 of Treponema sp. The sequence goes on along the minus strand of WQTB01000045.1, from coordinate 3,960 downwards.
NGATATAAGCGACTATTACAGCATTAATCCAAAGTTCGGAACAATGTCTGACATGGAAGAGCTTTTTTCGCAGGCAAAAAAACGCGGCCTGCGGATTATTATGGATCTTGTTATCAATCANACNTCCGATGAACATGAATGGTTTGTAAAAAGCCGCGATAAAAACAGCCCTTACCGTGATTATTACATCTGGCGCCCGGGAAANGGAAAAAAACCGCCGAATAACTGGACGGGNTTTTTTGCCGGCGAAACATGGGAGTATGACAATCAAAGCGGCGAATATTATCTTCATCTTTTTGACAAAAAACAGCCCGACCTAAATTACAAAAATCCAAAAGTAATAGAAGAAGTAAAAAATATTCTGCGCTTCTGGCTTGATAAGGGCGCAGGCGGATTTCGCTGCGATGTTATTAATATCATTTACAAGACAAGCCTTGAAGACGGNAAAAAAAGCCTTACGGTTCAGGGCATTGAACATTATAAATCGCAGGAAGGAAATCACGCGGTTTTGCGCGATCTGCGCAGGGACGTTCTTGACAATTACGACTGCTTCACCGTGGGCGAAACTGTTTTTGTCGGTTTACAGGACGCGAAACTGTTATGCGGCGAAAGCCGCGGAGAGCTTGACATGCTTTTCTTTTTCGATCACCTGGAAGTTGACAGGCGCGTCGCGCGGTTTATACCNAANAAATTTCNCGCGCATAAACTGCTCGATGTAATGGCAAAATGGCAGCGCGGCCTTGACTGGAACGCAGTTTATTTTGAAAACCACGATCAAAGCAGAATTGTTTCGCATTTCGGCGCCGCGGAAAAAGACAAAGATGCTGACGGAAGACCGGGTGAAATGTGGCAAAGAAGCGCGAAAATGATCGCGTTATTTCAGCTAACGCTCCGCGGCACGCTTTTTATTTATCAGGGACAGGAAATCGGCATGACCAATTTTGATTTTACAAGCCTTGATCAGGTAAATGACGTTGAAAGCCGCGGTTTAGACAGTCTGATGAAAAAATTCCGCATCCCAAAGCGCCTGCGCTGGAAATGGATAAAAGCAAGCTCGCGCGATAACGGCAGGACTCCGGTGCAATGGGATGACAGCGAAAACGCAGGCTTCAGCAGGGCAAAACCCTGGCTCGGCATTAACGGCAATTATAAATATATAAATTACGCGGCGCAAAAAAAAGATCAAGGATCAATATTGAATTTTTATAAAACGTTGATCGCTCTGCGCAAAAAAGAAAAATGCCTTGTATACGGGGAGTTCATTCCGGTTTACGCTGATACAAACATTATGATCTATCAGAGAAAATTGGAAAACAGCGCATACACAATCGCACTCAATTTTTCATTTAAAAAAATAAAATTACAAAAAAAATATTTGGAATTTTTAAACGGAACCTGCGTTATCCGGGCTTCAGGCGGAAAATGGGACGGCAGTTTTCTTTATCCGTGGGACGGCGTCCTGATAAAACAGAATTGATGTTTTTTGGACGGGATGGTCAATTTACAAAATATAATTCCCGTAGTATAACTAAATTATGATAAAGAAAATTTCTATATTAACGCTATTGGTATTTGTTTTATTTCTTTCCTGTACCAAAGATGATGGTAAGCGCATTGAAGCGCTATCTGAAGGGTATACAGAAGCGGAACTGAACGCAATGGAAGCGGCTTTGACTGCCGCGTCATTAAGCCACGGGTTCGCGTTAATAATTAATACAGGGTTATATGTGCTTGAACGCGGCACAGAAGATACAGGCGGCGAAGACACAAGAGTTGTATGGGGCGAATATATGTCTCTTGGCGAAAGCATAACTCTTGGACAGCCGCGGCGTTTATACTGGACGGGAGCAAATCCCCGCCATCTTGATTTTATCGAAGTCCGCAGAAGCAGCGGAAGCGCGGGATGGGCTCTTGCTTCCCAGGTAGCCGTAGGCGGCAGGCTCGCGGTAGTTACGGAAGACAGGGCTTTTTTATATTCACAGCCGAGAATTGTCGATGTATCAAGATATATTTTATCCAGAAAAACAATAGTTGTTTATTTTCCGGAAACAGAATCTGACGGCTTTGTGGAAATCAGGGGTTATGATATTGACCGGCAAGAATATGTTCAGCAGGCAAACCGTTATATCCGGCTTGCCGCCTTGTCAAGAAACGAAGCTGACATTCAATCCGCGATTCTGTTGCATACCGCGATGTCGGTAACAGCCGCGAATCAGGCGGAAAGAAGGGGAGCGCTGCTTGATTCGGCGCTGCTTTATTATCCTGACTCGGTGTTCTACGATGAAATACTGGAAATTGTACATCCCAACATTTCAGGCGTTTTTAACATGGAAGAAGATACCGCTGATAATGAATGAATGAATAGTTATCTGACATTTTTAAATAAGTCCATCTGCGATGCCGCGTCTTTTATTCCGGTGAATAATTTTTGCGATGATAAAAGATAGGCGCGGAATTTGTCTTCATCGCTAATGCCGGTTTCTTCCTTATTGTCCGGCGCGGGAAACAAAAAACCCGCAACTTCCTTAACATCGCTTTCTGTTATACGCAGCGTAACTGCGTCAAGTTCTCTTAAAACATTATTTTGCTGCGCGGGGTTAAGCGGATACCGCAGCGCGCGCCGCGCAATTTCGGCTCCTTCTTCGGCGGCGTTTTTAATTTCTGAAAGCCCGCTATTCAATGAAGAAACCGCGCCGTTAAATCTTTTTTCTCTTTCGCGCTTTTCGTTTACGCTGTTAAATTCATTTTCTGTCTGTAAAAATTTTTCCGTTATAAGGCGGTCTATTTCTCCGCGGCGCTTCGTAAAGCCAAAAATTTTTCCATGTCAGCCGCGAGAAGCCCCTTGATCGCAAGGCCGTCCCGGAAAAAACTGTAGCTTTTTATCTGCGCGTTTTTGGCGAACTGATTTTCAAACCATGCTGCATAAAGCGATAACCTTCTGTCGGTAAGAACCTGANCGCCTGACGCCGACTGCGCTTTAAACGGGAATCCGTCCCTNAGCGCGCGCGCGACCCATTTTTCCGCGGGGCTGAAGCGGCTTGACTGCGAAGACGCCTGTTCTTCAAAGCGNGCGCCGCGGAAATGCGTCTTTAAGCCGGGGAACGCAAGATCAAGACCCGCAATCCAGATTTCTCCCGCGCCGAGCGCGCGCGCGAAGTCCCAGGCGGTTGTAGCCACCGATCCTCCGGCTCCGAGCCTGCCTTTGGGATCAGTGCGCTTTTCGATAAATGTTCCAAACGGAAAAAGCGATCCGCAAAGAAATTTATTTTTAAAAGGCAGGCTCAAAACAGGCGGATACACCGCAGACTCAGCGACAAGGGCGGTGCGAAGCGATTCGCAGCGGCAGCGGTCAAGGTGGCGGCAGTTCCAGAACTGCGGATCGATTACAAGGACAAAATCAGGCTGTATGCCGTTTTTTACAAAGAAACGAAGACTGGTGTCCACCGCGGCAATAATGCACCTGTCATAAATTTCGCGGAGCAACGGCGTTATTTTATCAAGGCTTGGGCCGGCCGCCGCCAGAAAGACCGGAATATTTTCCTGCGAAGCAAGTCCTTCAAGGCGGGAAACTCCCGGCAAATCGCGGATAAATTCCATGTTACGCGAAAGATTCCGCACCCATCTGCGGCCGAATTTTTTATGCGTGGCTGTATTAACATCGTCGCGCATCGTCCATGTGCGGATTTTATCGTCTGCGGCTTTGTACCATTTTTCGTCAAGGGAAATTAACGCCCTGTTGCGTATAACAAACGGCGNATTTTTTTTNCCAGAATCCTGNGCGCCGTTTCCGGCGTTAATTATTTCGTTTGCCGCGTCAAGTGCGGAAATTATTCCGTCCGCGTTCCCCGCAAGAAAAATCAAACTGTTATCTGAAAGAAAACCGCTGAAGTCGCGGCATTCAAACGCTTTTAAAAGAATTTTTTTGCTTTTTTCCACTATAATGACCGGTCTTCCCGAAGC
>WQTB01000044.1 GCA_009786495.1 Treponema sp. | reverse complement strand
CCCTGAAACCCGCGCGAAAATCCGCAAGTTCATCCAGCAGATCCTGCAAAATAAAATGGATACAGAAATCAATTAAAATGCCGGAAAGAATTATTTATGTCNATTAAAGTCGCGTCGCATAATGAATGTAATNCAGAAAAAATAATTTCAGANATAAATCAGGCGGATGTAAAAGCNGTTCTCTATTTCTTTTCTCCTTCCTTTGCGGAATCANGAATTCANGAAAAATTCGCGAAAGCGTTTCCCAAAGCTGTATGTATCGGAGCGTCGATGATTGGGGGCTGGTCATCGGAAAAAGCGCTTGATTCGGGAATTACCGCGATGTCGATTTCTTCAAACGAGATAGAAAATGTTTATCTTTCATTTCAGGAAGGAGTNAAAAAAGACCCCATCGGTTCGGCAAGAGCCGCGATTTCGGAACTGAAAAAGCAGATAAAAAACCAGCATATAAACCCNGATGAATANCTTGGNCTGATTTTTTTTGANGGTCTTTGCCTGGGCGAAATTATCATGAAAGAATTTTCCATGGATCAGGATTTTAATATGGCTTTCGNGGGCGGCGCCGCGGCTGACGAGCTTACTTTTACAANAACATTCGTCAGCGCAGGAGACAGGATTTCAGACGACGGCCTTGTTTCTGTTATACTAAAGATGAAAATTCCCTTTTACTTTAACCATTATGTGCATTACATTCCGACTGACGTTTCGTTTACAATCACCAGGGTGGAGACAATGAAGCGGATCGCGTGGGAAATTAACGGGGAGCCTGCAGCTCAAGTTTACGCGCGCCAGATCGGCATTAGCGATATAAGCGCGTTAAACGCAAGCATCTTCGCTAAAAATCCTTTGGGATTGAATTTCGGAAGCAGCATCTATGTGCGCAGTCCCAACGCGGTTATAGACGGCAAGGGGCTTCAGTTTTACTGTTATATCGAAGCCGGCACAAAAGTTTTTCTTCTTAAACAGGGCGATATTCTCGCTCACGCGCAGAACAGCATAACTGACGCGCAGCAGTTTCTTCCCGGCATACAGGGATGTCTCCTTTTTAACTGCGTGCTGCGTTATCTGGAACTAAAGGAGCTTGGCGGACAGNATTCNTTTAATAATATTTTCCGCGGGTATCCGATGATTGGGTTTAACACTTACGGGGAAGAGCTTTTTACTCATCATAACCAGACGCTTACCGCAGTTTTTTTCGGGATACCGCCNGAAAAAGGATCAGCTGATCCCTATAAAACCAAGCGGCTCTTTCATTACACAGATTCAAAATTAAAATCGCTTGTTTTTGACATTGTAAGCCGCAGCGAACTTTTAAACATAACAATCTCTTATCTGAAAGAAAGCATGGACTTGCAGTCCGATGAAATTTTATCAGGCGATAGAACGCTGAAAAATTACGAGACAATAAGAAAAAGTCTCGGCGCGATGATCGAACAGTCGAATATATCAAAAGAAGATATAGAAAGAATGCTTGTCGTTTATCAGAACAATGTCGGAAAAACAAGGGATTATGTTTTCAGCATTGTTGACGAAATCAATTCGCAGAATCAGCGTCTTGTGGAATTAAGAAAAGAAGCCGACACGGCGAACCGCACCAAGAGCAGTTTTCTTGCCGCGATATCGCACGAAATCCGCACGCCGCTTAANGCGATTATCGGCATCGCGCAGATTGAAATGCAGGANGAAAGCCTTCCCGAAAAATACATGAANGCATACGAAAAAATATTAAATTCCGGCAGCAGCCTTCTTGGAATTATAAATGATCTTCTTGATATGACAAAAATGGAAACAGGAAAACTGGAATTAAATCTGAATGAATATGACACGCCGAGTTTTATTAACGATACTGTTCACTTAAATATTGTGCGGATAGGATCAAAGGCGGTAGATTTTAAGCTTGATATTGACGAAAATCTTCCGCAAAGGCTTTATGGCGATGAACTCAGGATTAAACAGATTTTAAATAATCTTTTGTCAAACGCGATTAAATATACAGAAAAAGGATATGTTACGTTATGCGTAAGAGGCGAAGTGATGGATCAGAAAATCAAACTGATTTTATCGGTAACAGATACAGGACAGGGCATGAAAGAGAGCGATATTAAAAAGCTTTTCACGGAGTATTCGCGCTTTAATACGGAAGAAAACCGTTCGACAGAAGGAACAGGGCTTGGACTTAATATAACAAAAAAACTTGCGGACATGATGAACGGAACGATCAGCGTTAAAAGCGAATACGGCAAAGGCAGCGTTTTCACCGTAACAATTCCGCAGAAAATCGTAAACTTCAGCCCGATCGGAAAAGAAACGGCGAAGCAGCTTGTTAATTTTACGTTCACAGGCATCAATGAAAATAAGGATCATATTGTTAGGGAGCAGATGCCTTACGGCAGAGTGCTTGTCGTTGACGACGTGGACACGAATCTGTATGTCGCTAACGGTCTTTTATCGCTTTACGGTCTTAATGTTGAACTTGCGGACAGCGGCTTTAAAGCGATTGAAAAAACGAAAAACGGCGGATGCTACGACATCATTTTCATGGATCAGATGATGCCGCGCATGGACGGCATTGAGACTGTGCGCAGGCTTAGGGAAAGCGGCTACGCGGGAACTATTATCGCGCTGACAGCTAACGCAATGACAGGCAATGAAGAATTGTTCGCGGAAAAGGGATTCGACGGATTTATCCCCAAGCCGATTGATATAAAACTTCTTAACGCGGCGTTAAACAAATTTGTAAGGGACAGGCATCCTTTGGAAGCGGCAAAATATAAACCGGAAACCGCCGCTNCGCAGGAAAAAGAAATNGATCCAAGGGTAAAAACGGCGTTCCTTGAAGACGNGAAAAAAGCNGTTTCAGTGTTAAGTGAAACATCAAAGGCGGGCGGCGATACCGNCCTTTTCACAGTAACAGCGCACGCGATGAAATCCGTGCTTGCGGTTATGGGCGAAATTGAAGCTTCGCGCTGCGCGTTAAATTTAGAAAACGCGGGGCATAAAGGCGACACCGGTTACATCATAGCGAACACAGGCAGTTTTATTAAAACGCTGGAAGAACTTATTAAAAAATTCAGCATTTAAACGCCCGCAAAGCGCTGTTAAACGCTATATTCCAAACAGTTTTATTCCTTCCCCGGGGAATTTTTCCTTTACGGAAAAAACGGCGCGTTTTATGCCGCGCGCTTCTTCTTCTTCGCACCATATAACAAGCAGAAAATTTTCTTCGGGCCAGACCGCGTCTCCCATGCGGGGGCCGCATGCGCCGACCCCCCAAGCATTGGGAATTTTCGTGTAATGTTTTCCTACCTGCTCTTTTTCAAACGCGTCAAAAATATTTTCTTCCACAGAACGATTTGCGATAATTTCAATCCGGATCATGATTCCTCCGATTCTGTAATTTCAGGATTAACTGCCGCCGCCGCTTTCTTGCTCCGTCCTTCGCCGGCGGCGATTCTTTCACGCCTTTCCTGCGCGAGCGCCGCTCTCTTGTCGGAGTTTTTGTTGATAATCGCGTACATNACAGGCATTAAAAACAGCGTCATTAATGTGCCGAATGAAAGTCCGCCAAGAACCGTAAGCCCGATCGGAGCGACAAGCTCTGCGCCTTCGCCGGGGAAGAACGCCATCGGCACAAGACCAAGCACCGTAGTTACGGTTGTCATCAATATCGGGCGAAGGCGGCTTCTTGCCGCTTCGATGATCGCCTCATTTAGCGCATAACCCCTTTTGCGCAGAAGATTCGTATAATCGACAAGGATGATACCGTTATTTGTAATTATTCCAATCAGCACCAAAAGACCGACGGCAGTAAGCATATTAAAGATCGTATTGGTTATAAGATAAACCGCGACAATCCCGATGACAGATAACGGAATGGTAAGGATAATGATAAAAGGCGAACGGAACGATTCAAAAAGGCTCGCCATGATTCCGAATACAAGAACGATCGCCACGACAATTATAAGTATAAACCTGCTGAAAATTCTTTCCATCTGCGCGTTCGCGCCGCCGTACTCGATAATTACGTCGTCGTCAACCAGGATTTCAGATCGTATTAAATTTTCAACTAACGTCTGCAGGTGGTTTGTGCTGACGCCGGATCTTACACTGGCTGAAACTGTGATAACGCGGCTTTGATTNTCGCGGTTTATTGTCATCGGCCCTACGCCCTGCTGNTAACTCACAAAACTGGAAAGCGGAACGCGGCCTGCAAGCTGGCTGTTTACGAAAATATGATCGAGAGCGGGCAATGTGTTTCTGTCCGCTTCGGCAAGAAGCAGAATGACATCGTAATCCTTTCCGCCTGTTTTATATCTTGTCGCTGTTACGCCGTCAACCGCGGCTTTAATTTCATTGCCTACAGTATACGTGTTAAGCCCGAGCGCGTACATTTTTTCGCGATCGATCATTATTTCATACTGCGGAAGTCCGTCCTGCAAATCGACAGANGGCTCGATAATATACTTTGAAAGCCTTTCGTTTAAAAGCGAGGCGATTTTTTCGCCGAGTTCCTTGCCTTTTACAAGATCATCGGTGCGCAGCTTGATTTCGATATTGCTTCCGCCGAGCATGTCAAGGCTTAGGCCGCCGCCGAACGAAAACTCAACACCTGGAATCTGTTTAAGAAGCGGTTCTAGAATATCTTTCATTTCATTCGCGGTTTCAACGCGCTGCGAATAATCGGGCAGCGATATGCGAAGCGATCCTGAGTTTGTGCTGCCTGCGCCAAGGTTCATTATGCTGCCGCCGCCTGACTGTATNGTTATGTCCTTGTAGCCTTTTATTTCGCGCTCGACGATCAGCTGAAGCTGTCTTAAAACCGCTTCTGTNTCCGCAAGCGGCGTTCCCATCGGAAGAGTCGCCGTTATGCTGACATTATCGCTTTCCTGCTGCGGCATCAGCTCCCACCCTATTACAGGAATCATAAAACCGCTTATGGCAAGCAGAATAACAAGAACAATTATAACCGCCAGCTTGTGATTCAAAACTTTTTTTACGGCGTTCTTGTACGAATTGTCAAGCCACGTAAAAAAGCGGGCAAAGGCGCGGTCAACTGACGCAAGAACGCCCTTAAGCGGTTTTTGTTTTCGCGTAACAACGGGAAGGAAGTGGCTGCACAAAACGGGAACAAGAAAAATCGCCGTAGCAAGCGAGATGGCAAGCGAAATAACAACCGTGAACGCAAGCCCCGCGAAAAGTTCGCCTGCCATTTCAAGAAGGCCCTGAAACATAACCATCGGAGCGAAAACGCAGATTGTAGTCAGCGTGGAAGCTGTAATCGCGACTATCATTTCCGATGTGCCGAGTATGGAAGCCGTTTTTAGCTTCGCGCCTTTTTCGCGGTACTGATAAATATTTTCCAGAATGACAATCGAATTGTCGATTAACATTCCAATGCCCAGAACTAGTCCCGCCATCGTCATAAGATTTAATGTCAGCCCCCAGAAATACATCAAAAGCATTGTGATAATTACGGAGACTGGAATGCTTATGCCGATAATTAATGTCGGCTTGCCTGAACGCAGGAACAGAAACAGCGTAAAAATCGCGAGGAACGCGCCGAAGAACGCGGTGGACGTTACCTGATTCAGGGAGTTTTCTACTATATCGGTGCTGTTGTAAAGCTCGGAGATTACGATGTCCGCGGGAAGTTCGCGCGAAATCCTGTCCAGCCTTGAGCGAAGCTCTTTCGCTGTCTGTACGGAATTTTTTCCGCTTTGTTTCTGCACGGACAGCGTAACCGCCGCCTGTCCGTTTACATAAACAATGCTTGATTCATCGCGGTAACCTTCATATACATCCGCGATATCGCGCAGGAAAACCGATCTCATTTCGACAGCTGTGCCTGAAAAGCCGCCCTTGTATGTGACGGCGGTATTTTTTATGTCTTCTATCGACGTATATTCGCCCATTGTAGTTAGAATGTAAGACATCCCGCCTTCAATTATTGTGCCGGCTGCTGTCTGAATATTCTGCGCGGCAATCATCTGCTGAATCTGCGTAATCGTTAAATCGTACGCTTCAAGCCGGCTCTGGGGAATTTCAACCCTGATGATTTTTGATCTTCCACCGCTGACAGACGCGGTTGAAATTCCCGGCGTCTGCTCGATGCGCGGAACAATCGTGTCTTCGGCGATTTCGCGTAACTCTTCGGAAGACCGCCTGTCGGATGTTATCATCAGTGTCATGATGGGAAGCATCGAAGGATCGGCTTTAAAAATAATCGGCGATCTTGATCCTGACGGAAGGTAGTTCCTGATTTGATCGAGCGAATCGCGTATTGAGTTCGCGGCTTCGGAAATGTCAGTGCCGTAGCTGAACTCCATTATTACAAGGCTCGTTCCCTTGCTTGACATTGACGTAACGTTTTCCATACCCGACACGCTAGACAGCGTTGCCTCCAGCAGCCGCGTAACAGACCTTTCAACTTCTTCAGGACCNGCGCCTGAATACGAAGTATAAATGGCAAGCATAGGAAGATTAATTTCAGGGTAAAGATCGATAGGAAGATTCGCGAGCGCGAAAACGCCCAATCCTATAAGAAGGACGAAAATTATAAAAATTGTAACAGGCCGCGAAACGACCGTTTTAACCATGCTCATTGTTTTTCTCCGTCCCGTTAATCCGCGCTCAAGGGTGTTACGCGCTCAATTACATTCACTCTTGAGCCGTCGTCAAGAAGCGTCTGTCCCCTGATTACAATTTCTTCATTCGCTTCCAGCCCGCTTAACACTTCAACCACGCCGTCGATTATAATTCCCGGAACAATTATTCTTTTTCTTACTACAGTGATCCGCGGATCGCTTAAATCCTGTCCTATTACATAAACGTACTGTTCGCCGAATCTGTTAATAACGGCGGAAGAAGGAATTTTTACGATGTTCTCCTTGCGTTCGGTTATTACGCGCACTTTTGCGAACATTCCCTGCTTTAACCGTGACTGCGAATCCCTTACATTAACGCGCACTTCCATTGTACGCGACGTCGAGTCCACTGTCGGGGAAATTGTGCTTATGCTTCCGTTAAAAACTTCGCCGGGCCACGCGTCAAGCGTTATTTCACACGTCAGGTTCATCGCTATTTTGGAAATAAATCTTTCGGCGATATTTAATTTTATTTCAAGCCCGCTGCCGCCCGCTATCCGCGCAAGCGGCACCGCCTGCGTTACTGTCATTCCAAGCTGGGCGGGCAGCATTACAATTGTTCCGCTTATGGGAGCGGTCGCGATGCTTGTCATAAAAGTCATGCCCGGCCGCGAAGGATCGATTTCAGCTATCGGGTCTCCCCTGTTCACCCATCTTCCGACAGAAACATAGAGCGCGGTTATTCTTCCTGCAGCTTCCGGGTACGCGTCAACTGTCGCGCCCGCTACAATATCGCCAGAAAAAATCAGGTAATCCTGAATCTGCCCCTGAACCGCCTGAACCGTGTTAACCGCGAATACGGGTATTTCGTTTACTTCAATGTCAGGAACTTCAAGAATGCCGACAACCGCGAGGAACTGGTTAATCCTGTCGCACCCTGTGACTGAAATTGCAGCTAACATCAGCAAAACCGGAATTAAAATTGATTTGCGTTTCATTACTGTCTCCTTCCGCGGGAAGCTTCGCCTGAAGTTCCCGTAAGTGTTCCGAACGGAACGCCGGTTGCGTATTCAAGATCGATAAGTCCGTTCAGATATGTAAAATGCTGTTCCAAAAGCTGAACACGCGCCTGCCTTAACGATTGTTCCGCGCTTTGAACCTGAAAATAATCCTGCAGTCCCGCCTGATACGCCTGCTCCGTAAGACGGTATGCCTGCTGCGCAAGAGCGACTGTCTGCTCAAGCGCCTGTGCGTTTACCCGCGTTCTGTCGAGCGCGAGCACAATATTATAAACTTCAATTTCCGTTCCGCGTATAAGCTGCGCAAGCCCGATTGAAGCCGTTGTAATCTGATCATCCATATTTTTTATCGCCTGAAAATCGCTGCTCCACGGAATCAGGCTGTGAAGGCGCAGTGCCAAAGTGATGGAAAGGGAACCGGAATGCATCCAGTTATCATAGGTGAACCAGTCGTTTTTTAACGGGTCAACTTTTAAAGCCGACATGCCTGTCCAGTTTATATTAAGGCTTGGCGTAAGGGCCATTACCTGCATTCTCCGCGCGCTTTCAAGCATTAAAATGGTATGCTTTAATTCAAGAATATCGGGCTTCCCGGAAGCGGCGCGCGAAAT
>WQTB01000043.1 GCA_009786495.1 Treponema sp. | reverse complement strand
TCAGGGCCGCGGAGCTTAAGCGCGCGGCTTGCGGGGTCTGCGTCGCCCAAAAAAGAAACAAGTTTATCGTGAACAATTTTTACAAACTGCTGGCCGGGATCAACCGAGCGCAGAACTTTTTCGCCCTTTGCTTCTTCAATCGTGGAATTTACAAACCTGCGCACAACGCGNAGATTTACATCCGCGTCAAGCAGCGCCATTTTGATCGCTTCAACGGCGTCTTCTATATTTTTTTCCGTAATTGAAGATTTTCCCGAAACAAAACGAAGCGCGTCTGTTATTTTTCCTGTCAGTTTTTCAAACATTTATTTCTCCGTTATTTTATGTTCCAGTCCACAAGAAGTTTTTTGCAGAATTCCATCGGTTCAATTTCGCGGTTAAGAAGTCTGCAAAGGTTTGTAGAAACAGGAAGCTTCAGGTTATGTTTTTCCGCGATTACCTTGATGTATTTCGCCGCCGCTACGCCTTCCGGCAAGTAACCCAAGCCGCCGATATGCGCAAGAATGTCATCAATATTTTTATACGGTTTTAAAATATCCTTGATTATTATTTCCCTTCCAAAACGGCGGTTTCTTCCGTGGACAGACCTGCAGGTTACGTCTAAATCGCCGATGCCGGAAATTGACGTGAATGTTTCCGGGTGTGTAGCGCCCAATGCCTTGCCGAGAATTTGTATTTCGTTAAGGCCCGCGGCGAGTAAAAGCGATTCTGTACCGTCACCGAACATATCCGCTTTGCCTGATGTTTTTAACGCGTCAAGTATTCCGAACGCGATCGCGATTACGTTTTTTGACGCCGCCGCCGCCTGCACTCCGCGGACATCAAGCGATGAATAAACAAGCAGCCGCGGGTTTTTAATTAAGTCCCTGAACCTGATTGAGTTCATCGGGTTTTCGCTCGCGGCTATAAGGCCTGTCACCTTGCCGACAGAAACTTCTTCCGCATGGCTCGGGCCTGAAATGTAAACCAATGACTGGCGGTAAAAACCCGGAAGGTAATCTTCCATTGTTTCCAGAATCAGCCTTGGGCCGTTATCGGAAGGAAGGAAGCCCTTTGTAATTACAGCGATAATTGTTTTACCTTCGCGGATTGTATCCGCGGAAAGGGTTTTTTTTAATGTATCCAAAAGAAACATCGACGGAATCGCGTAAATTAAAAATTGCTTTCCGCTTGACGCCTCTTCGATGCTTGAAGTCGCTTTTAATGAATCGGGCAAATCAACGCCTGGCAGATACCTTGNATTTTTTTTATTTTTATTGATATCGTCTCTGACAGCTTCTTCAAAGCTCCANATTAAAACATCTTTTTTATTTTCGGCAATTACTTTCGCTATTGCCGTACCCCATGCACCGGCTCCAAGAACCGCGATTTGCGTACTCATTCTTTATTATGGCCTTTTTTTTATTACGCTTCAATGCTTAAAACGCCAAAAAAACGACAATTCCCTTGCATGGGTGTTGATGAAGTGTTAATCTTGAAATGTGAGGAAATTTGCAAAATTAATCCTTTTTTTCTGTCTAACCTTTATCATTATTTTTATATTGGCGGCAGGAATCAGGTTTCTTTCGCTTCGGGTCGACTGGGCGAAAAATTTACCGCCGAAACCTGAAACAACTCTTACATTGTTAATCGCCGCNGCTCACTGGGCTTTGTCATTATCGCTTTTTTCCTCAATAATTCTGGCATTAAATTACGCGGCAAGAAAAAAATGCTTCGCTCTGCTTTCGATTATTTTTATCGCCGCGTTATCGTTCGGCATCAGCTTCGGAATTTCATTGGCCCTTGACAGATGGAAACAGGTTCCGCCGTCGCAAAGCGCGGGCATTACGCTTGGCGCCGAAGGATTAATACTTTCCAATTCTTTGAATAAAAATGAGACTGCGGTTGTTTTGCTTAACGGAACGGCGCAGCCGTACGGCCCCAGAGTAACCGCGATATCGGGACAGCCGCTTTCTTATCATCAGGCTGCCGGCGCAAATATCAGCCTTCCTGCTGTTCCCTTTGCCGATGATACTCCGTGGTTTTTAAAAAGTCTTTCCATAGACATAAGGCTTAACGCGGAAATGTTTCAGCAGAAATTTTTACAGGGGATTTTTCCGTTTATTTTTTATGCAGGTTCATTGATTTTCCTTTTATGCGCNCTTGCCTATACCATTAAATTCAGCGTGTGGCCGCTTGCCAATCTTTTCCTTTGCGCGCTTGCCTTCCGCGGAGTGCTTTCGCTTAACACTTTTCTCAATTCGCTTGAAATGCAGGAATTAATCGGCTCTTTCATAGATAATACAACTCTTTTTTCATTTGCGATGCCGGCGTTCTTTGCCGGGTTCGGACTGCTTTTATTGTTGTTCTCGTTTTTAAACTTTGCGGCAAAGAGGCAGATCGATGACAATTAACTCTGAAAAGCTGCGGACTCCGTATTCAATATTTTTAATCTATGTTGTAATTTTTTCCCTGTTTATTATGGCTTTCCGTTTTATCTTTCCGGGATCGCAGGCGCCGCTTGAAATTTACGCGGGNAACTGGCGGCTTATTCAGGGGTTTCTTGAAATCTTTAACTGGTTTCCNGCNCTTGCCCTTTCCGCGCTTGTGATTCCTTTCGGGCTCGCTTCGTTTGAAGAAAATTATCAGAGTTTTTCCCAGGTTTTATTAAAAAAATTAATCACTTCGGTTATAACCGCGATTTGCGCCGCTGTTGTCTACGGGATTATTTTCTTTCTGGCTCAGCCGATGTTAAAAAACCATGAAAACAATCTGCGTTTTACAGGAGCGCTTTACCAGCTTGCAAAACAAAACGCCTATGACAGCGCGGATCAGGGTGAATGGTTTGAAGCAAAACAATTTCTCGGCATCTGCGATCGCATCTGGATAGAAAACCCCGAACTCAGCGGACTAAGAGACAGGATTGCCATCGGTATTGAAAAACAGGCCATGGAAGAATCCGCAGAAATCGATCTTGCAAGATCGGCGCTTGCTCCCGAAATACGCAGCGTTGATATTCTGCCGTTATCTGAAAATGAAAGACCGGTTAACGCTACGCAGGCGATTGAAATGAGCAGAACGGCTTTTGACGATCAGCGTTATTTTGACGCGCACTGGCTCGCGAATCTTGGGCAGCGTCTTTCTCCCAGGGGAAGCGTTCAGGCCGCGAATGCCGCTCAGCTTGCAAGCGAAGCGTGGAATATGATCGCGTCTCAAGCGCCGAATCACAGGGAAACGCGTTTGGTTGAACTATATAATTTAAAAGTTTCCGGTTATCAGGCAATGGCTTCCGAAGACTGGATACTTGCGTACTACATTTTTCAGGAACTGCTTGAAAGCACTCCCGATGATCCTGACGCTAAAAATTATTACGCCGCAAGCGAAATAGCGGCAAGAGAAAAAGCTTTTTTTCTGGATGAAATGGAACTCTCTGTCGGTGAAATTTTAAACGGGCCTGTGTTTTCGCTTTTGGGCGCAGACGGCAGGGTTGTGCTTCGTTTTTCAAGCCTTACGCTATCGGCTGATTCCGCTTATGGTTTCGGGCTTGACTATATGGAATTTGACAAAGAAATGAACCTGATCGCAAACGGAACGGCGCGTTATGTGAAAGTTATTCCGGTTATACTGAATGACGCGCCGCAGGTTTTAATAATGACGCACGCACTTGATCGTTATGATAAAAATCATAATTACCGNAGNGAATGGTTTATCGGAAGCGAACCCGCGGGCGGCATTGTTTTAAACGTAAAGTTTGAAGATTTCCTTCTGCTTTCCGGCGTAAGGCGCGGACTTTCAAATCTTCAGATTATCGANCTTTATAACGCGTCAAAAAAACTCGGCGATTCAGGATATATAAAACAAATTTTTGAGGCTGAAATTCTTAACCGTCTTGGATCGGCTTTATTTTTCCTTCCGGCGGCTGTGTTTGTAATNATNATCGCATGGCGTTACAGGGCAAGGGAAAAGCCGCGGTATCTTTTTATCCTTCTGCTTCCGGTTCTGCCCGTTGTATTTCACGGGTTTGTTTACCTGTACCGCGTTGTGTTTAACACGCTCGGCGTCTGGCTGGTTCTGACGGCAGGCTTTACTGCCGCGATAATTGTTTTTCTTGTAACGTTAGCTGTAACTTTATTAATTTCGCTTATCGCGCTTTCCGCCCAGCACAGCTGATTTTTCAAGCTCTAACAGTTTTTGTTTTAAATCAAGTCCGCCCGCGTAGCCTGTCAGCGCGCCGCCGCTGCCAATCACNCTGTGGCACGGAATAACTACAGGGAGCGGATTTCTGTTATTCGCCATTCCGACGGCGCGGCTTCCTTTCGGGTTATCCGCCATTGCGGCGATTTGCCCGTAACTGCGCGTTTCNCCGTATGGAATTTTTTTAAGCAGATCCCATATTNTTTTTTGAAATTCCGTGCCGCGCGGCGCAAGCGGAAGATCAAACGCCTTTCTTTTTCCGTTAAAATATTCTTCAAGCTGTTTATGGNCCTGCTTTATAACGGAGTTTTCTTTTCTTTCAAAAAAATCCGGNATATTCTCATGGCTGAACAGGATATTGCAAAGAGCTCCGTTTTCTTCGGCGATTGAAAGANAGCAAAGATTAAATTCGTATGTATAGACATTTTTCATAAAATAACCTGATTAATAATAGAATTTTATTAATTTCTTTGTAAGTATTCCAATACCTACGCTAGGTATGGTGTCCAAATTTGACACAGACGCTATATCTAGCGTAGGTGACAGTCACCATTGACATTGACAGTAGTATACTAATCCATATAATATGGTATATAATTTAGCATGGAGGAATTAGAATGAAAAATTTAAAAAGGATTCTCTTGGCACTATTAGTGCTGTTGGCATTCACAGTAACAGGGTGCCGGAAAGACAGCGGACCATCTTCATCAGGACAGCTTATTGTCGGCGCAAACTCGATGAACGGCGATATGTTCACCGGATGGTCAAACCTTGTAGCAAACGCTAACACCAAGGAACTCATCTATGGTTACGGGACAATTATGTATACCGATAATGACGAGTTCTTAACCGACCCTGTGGTTGTTAAATCGTTTAATACTACAAACAACAGCGACGGCGGCAAAACCTACACCATCGAAATTAACACAAACCTTGTTTACAACGACGGCACAAAGATTACAGCGAAGGACTATGTGTTCTCGTTTCTCTTTGACTGCAGCCCGCAGTTAATTGAATTAGGCGCACACAGATGGACAGGCAGTGATGTTTACCAGGGTTTTCAGGAATATAACTCGGGGGCTTCCAAAACATTCAGCGGAATACGTCTCCTGGGCGAATATACATTCTCGATTACTGTCGCGCCGTTTGACAGGTACGGCGACCCGACCTATCCGTTCTGGTATGAAATTTCCTANGCCAGCGCAGGGCCGATGCCGCTTCATGTATTAGCNCCCGGCTGCGATGTTGTAGA
This sequence comes from Treponema sp., assembly GCA_009786495.1. The sequence goes on along the minus strand of WQTB01000043.1, from coordinate 2,812 downwards.
TAACGGGCGCGGCGCGGAAATCACAGGGCCTTTTACGCTTGCTCTTTTACAGTCTACAGTTGACAACGGTTCAACAGGCTACCGCTATACACCCAAAGTTACGGCTGGTCCTTACAACTTTGTAAGTTATGACGCGGGCGCGTACATGATCACCCTTGAAGCCAATGAGTTATATCTTGGCTCAGGCCCGGACAAGGAAAAACCGCGTATTAAAACGATTATTCTTTATCAGGTATCTCAGGCTACAGCTGTTGACGCGCTTGGAGCGGGTTCAATCGATCTTCTTATTCAGCACTCGGGCGGCGAATTTATCAATCAGGGGCTTAATCTTGTAGACGCGGGAAAAGCCAACTATATCACCTATTCACGTAACGGATACGGCAAGATCACTTTCCACAGTGACTGGGGTCCAACGCAATTCGCGGAAGTCCGCAGGGCGATAGCTTATTCGATGGATCGCGAAGCGTTTGTGCGCCTTTACACCGGCGGTTTCGGAATTATTGTTCACAGCCGTATCGGAAGCGCGCAGTGGATGCTCGCGGATAACAGAGCGGCTCTTGACAGGGATTTGACAGTTTATACATTNAACCTGCAGAAAGCAAGGGAAGAACTTGANGCGGGCGGCTGGACNCTTAACGCTACAGGCGGCGCTTACACAACAGGCACACGCTACAAGAGAATGCCGGACGGNAGCTTAATGGCTCTTGTNATNGAATGGTTCTCGCCTGATTCAAACGCGATCGGCGAAATGCTCAGCACCTTCATTACAGATAACGCAAGAAGCGTCGGTATGGAAATAAGGCAGGAATGGGGCGATTCAACCGCTTTCGGAAACGCGATATACGGCCAAGGCAACAAACGCTACAACATGATCAACGGCGGTTCCGGTTTCAACGTACTGGATTCACCGTGGTATTATTACACAACAGCCCGTGATACCTTCGCGGATGTCGGTGGTTATAACTCCAACTTCATTGCTGACGAAGAACTCAACAGGTACACTCAGGAAATGAAAAATACAACACCTGGCGACAGAGTGTCATTCTCAAGGAGCTGGCTGAATTTCGCAAAACGTTTCAACGAGATTCTGCCTGACCTTCCGCTCTACTCCGATGAATATTATGACTTCTTTAATCCGAAGCTGAAAGGTTTTTCTCACAATGCTCTTTATCCGTGGACATCGGCGATTATTAACGCATGGGTTGAGTAACAATAGCAGGTAAGAAAATTGTTTAGCTATATTATACGGCGCATTGTATATATCGTTTTCGTGTTCTTCATTGTGTCTGTTATAATGTTTTCGCTCTATAAGTTATCGCCGGCTGATCCCGTTAANATGTACACCGAGGGATTGCAAAACGAGATGCGGCCGGCTGACTTTGAGCGTTATCAACAGGAGGTCAGGGTTTTTTTAGGNCTTGATCANCCTCTTGTTGTTCAATATTTCAAATGGATGGGCAAGATGCTCGTCGGCGATTTCGGGCGGTCTTTGATGTACAGGCAGCCGGTTGTTCAGGTTATCAAAGCGCCGATGTCAAACTCATTGATGCTTAACGCGATAACAATGCTNTTTGTCTTNATGATTACAATTCCGCTTGGAATTACCACAGCGGTAAAAAAAGGAACAATTTACGACAGTTCTGTTCAGGTTGTTACCATTCTTGGTTTGAGCCTGCCTTCCTTTATTATTTCCCTTGCGGCTATTTTAGTTTTTTCTGTTCTTCTCAGATGGCTGCCAATCGGCGGCGCGTATACGCCCGGTTTCCGGGGCGAAGGTATCGCGTTACTTCTTGACAAGCTTAAGCACATGATACTTCCTGTCGGAGTCATGACCTTTACAAGCCTTGGGTCGCTTACGCGCTATATNCGCGCNACAATGATAGACGCTCTCCGTATGGACTATATAAGAACGGCAAGAGCGAAAGGCTTAACCGAAAAAGTTGTNATTTATTCCCANGCGTTCCGTAATTCAATGATCCCGTTTATGACGATTCTTATTAGCTGGTTTCTCAGCTTATTAAGCGGATCGATTATGATCGAAAATATCTTTAACTGGAACGGAATGGGTAAATTATATGTAAGTTCCATTATGGTGTCTGATTACGCTGTGGCTCTTACGCTTAGCATGTTTTATGTGTTAATCGGGCTTATCGGAAACCTGATTATAGATATCGCGTATACATTTGTTGATCCGCGGATCAGGTTTTCTTAATTAGGGGGAATAATGAAAAAAAAGACAGATACTCCTCCCAAGACGAACGCGGCTTTGCTGATAGAAGAGGAACTTGTTCAAAGTCCCGGCAGAACCGCGATGAAGAATTTTTTCTCGCGTAAGTTAAGCATTGTTGGAATGGCTGTATTTATTTTTATCTTTCTTTCGTGTTTTATACTTTCTTTTATTATCCCAATCGATCTTAATTACACTGATTCTACAAGGCAGAATTTACCGCCGGCTTTAAATTATCTGTCTATTCCAAAGGAACTTTCCAATAATATAAAAACGCTGGATTTCGGNTCTACGTTCGGCGCCGGAATTGATTTGAACGGCANNCTTTATATGTGGGGAACCATGCCGGACAAGGTTAAAAACAATGTNCCNAAAAACATGGCTAAATTGAGACTGGTGTCATGCGGTCTTGATCACGTTGTCGCAATTGCCGAGAACGGACAGATTTATACNTGGGGAAACGACCGGCTTGGTATTTTAAAANTAGCGGACAGCGTGGCTGGAAAGAATATTATTGACATACAGGCAGGTCATCAGATAACGATTGCCCTTGATGATGAAGGGTCTCTTCATTTCTGGGGTAAC
>WQTB01000042.1 GCA_009786495.1 Treponema sp. | reverse complement strand
TTCGCCGCGGGCAACTGTTCTGAATTGCAATTAACAGGCGTGTACTGGGTCATGACGGAAAGCAGCGCGCGGTCTTTTGCGTTATCTGCAAACCAGCGCAGAACGGATCGCGTGGATTCAAGATGGCCGGGAAGCACAAGATGGCGGATAATTACTTTTGATTTATCGCTGCCGCGCTGTTTTTGCCGCGTAATATCGATCATTTTTAATACCGCAGCTTTTGCTGTTTCAGGATAATCTGGCGCGTTAAAATATTTTTCCGCAATTTTACAGTCAAGCGTTTTAATGTCTGGAAGAAAAATATCGATATAATTTTTTAAAAGTTCAAGCGAATTAACGCTGTCATAACCTGAAGAATTCCACAAAAAAGGAATATTCACGTTCTTTTTTTTTGCAGCTTCAATTCCTTTTATAATCGCGGGAACAGCGTGGCTCCCTGTAACAATGTTGATGTTTTCCGCACCTTTTGCACATAACGCGGCGCATATAAGCGCGAATTCTTCGGACGTAATTTCTCTGCCAAGGCTTTGAACAGGTTTCTGCGCCGCGGTGTTGTTATGCGAAATCTGATAGTTCTGGCAGAAAGAGCAGCCAAGATTGCAGCCGCTTATAAAAATTGTTCCCGAACCGCCCGCGCCTGTGATTGGCGGCTCTTCGCCGCGGTGTATTACAGCGGACGCGGCGCGAAGCGATGAAGTTTCGCCGCAGAAACCATTAACGCCTGAGAGCCTGTTCACGCCGCAGTTCCGCGGACATATCATGCAGGATTCGTATAAATGTTTCATTTGGGAAGCTTCCTTCAGTTGTGAACTTTTACTTTGTAAATCGATCCCCTGTCGCCAATCCCGTAAAAAACTACGTCAGGCTGGCTGCCTTCAGCGCATTCAATAACGGCGAAAGTTGATCCCATTCCGCTGCGCGGCCGGCTTACGCTTCCGGGATTTACAAGCAATACCCCGTCAACATTTTTTTTAAACGGAACATGCGTGTGACCGAACAGCGCGGTGTTAGCTTTATTATTTTTCGCCGCTGATAAAAGCGAAAAAATTCCGCCGTACAGACCGTGTCTGTGTCCGTGGCACATAAAGAAACAATTTCCGGCAAAATCAAAAACAGCGGCTTCCGGTTCGTGAATGTTAAAATCATTGTTTCCGCGGACAATTTTCCAATCGCTGTAAAACCCTGTTTCATCCGCAGCTTTGCTTATGTCGGAAAGCCCGTCGCCAAGACAAGCCGCCGCGCAGATTGAGTCATCAGGCGGCAGATGATCTTTTGCCCACGCGAAAACATTTTTTAACGCGCTGACGCTCCCGTGAGAATCGGAAAATACAAGAATTTTTTTACTTTTATTTTCTGTCATTATAATTTTCCGGATTTTTTTACGCTTAGATATTTATTTATCAATGCCGAAGAAATATGTTCTGGCGATGTTTCAAGAACAAGAAGACCGGAATGTTCCCACTTGCGGTAAAGCCTGCGGCGGTTTACAAGGTATGAACGGGCGGCGGCAGTTTCAAGGATTTCATTTTCATCGGCAAAGCCGGCTCTGAAAGAATGGCCGCCCTGCCGCCCTGCGCCTGATGCCAGTTCGTAAAGCGCGGTTTCTTGAAAACTCACCATCAGAAGAAGATGCCGCCTGTTTATCCGCGGGAGTATCCATGACAGCGACTCTCCGTCTTCTTCGCGGAAGTTACTGATAAGAACAATTAAACTGCGGCGGTGAAGGCGGCTTAACGCTTTTTCCATTGCGGAAAAAGGCGAAGATGGAACCGGCGCGCTGTGAAGATCATAGAGCGTGTTCATAAGCGACATATATGCGCGAATTCCCTTGCGCGGCGGTATCCAGATGTCATGCGCTCCGAAGCTCGCCGCCGCAACCGCGTCTCCGTGTTTCAACGCTGTGTAAGAGAGCAGCAGCATCGCTTCAAGCGCGCTGTCAAATTGATAATCCGGCAGGCGGTAGCCTGAATCGATAATAAACAAAATCTGCTGATCCTGTTCTTCCTGATAATTTCTTACAATAAGTTTCGGTTTTCCGTCGAGCCTGCGGTTTCTGCTTGTCGCTCTCCAGTCAATTGAACGCATTGAATCGCCTTCCATGTAATCGCGCAGGCTTTCAAACTCAAGCCCGTGCCCGCGTTTGCGGATTTGCTTTACTTCGCCTTTTTCGGGATTGCCTTTAATATTTACGCCGCGCGCCATTTTTTTAAAGTTTGGATATGTGCGCCCAGCGCTGATGTTTTCATGCGTTACGCGCAATCTCCAGAAACGCAAAAACGACCCAAGCATAACCTGAGTCCCCGAAAAAAACCACGCGCCTCTTTCTTCCGGCATAAGGCTGTATTCAAAAACAACTGTGCCGGTTTTCCTAAGATTTTTTCTGTCCAATTTAGCGGGAAAAACTTGCGCGTTGTTAAGGCAGCTCATTGAATCGGGGTAAAGGTCATAAAGCCTGATCGAAAAAGGCAAAAAACGGTCTTTCCTGCGAATTAAGAGTAAAACTTTTAATGCTTCGCCCTGCGCCGCGGAAGATGGAACAGTCCTTTTAATCTGCAGGCGTTCCGTTAAAAGAAGAAGTAAAAGTAAATCTGTTATAATAAACGGAATCAGCAGCACGCCTGTCAAAATCCAGATAACAAAAATTCCGCTTATAAAAAAAGCGAAACATCCAAGCGCAAGATAAAAAAGTGCTGATATAAAAAATGTTCTTCCAGGCATTAATATTACCCGGCTTTTATTTTCCGGCATTATCCGTTATTCCTTTCGGCGCTTCAGTTTTATTAATAATATTCGCGATTATGCTGCCTGCGCTTACTCCTTCAAGCTCGCTTTCTGCGGAAAGCGTAAGCCGGTGGGAAAGCACCTGCGCAGCGACTGCCTTAATATCATCAGGAAGAACAAAGTCCCTTCCCTGCAGAATAGAGTACGCGCGCGCGCACCTTATCAGCGCAAGGCTCCCGCGCGGGCCTGCTCCCGTTTCTACCGCGGGAGTTTCCCTTGTCGCCGTGTTTATGCGCACAGCGTAATCCGCAATCAGCGGATCTGTGCGGACAGAAGATGCGAATTTTTTTAGCAATGAAAACTCACCGGTTTCAAGAACAGTGTTTACGCCATCAATGGATAATTCTTCTCCGGTGCTGTCTTTCAAAACCTGAAGAACCATATTTTTTTCTTCATCAGCCGCGGGATAACCGGCGATTATTTTCATTAGAAAACGATCTTTTTGCGCGTCAGGAAGCGGATATGTGCCTTCATGTTCAAACGGGTTCTGCGTGGCAAGCACCATGAAGGGCGACGGCAGCAAATGGCTTTCGCCGTCAAGCGTTACCTGAAACTCCTGCATCGCTTCAAAAAGCGCGGACTGTGTTTTTGCAGGAGCCCTGTTGATTTCGTCCGCGATAAAAATATTGGCGAAGATAGGCCCTTTGCGCGTAATGAATTTTCCCGCGGCAGGATCAAGCATTATATTACCGGTTATGTCGGCAGGCATCAGATCCGGAGTAAACTGCACCCTTTTTGAATTTCCGCCGATGGCTTTTGAAAGCGCGCGGACAAGCAGGGTTTTTCCAAGACCGGGAACGCCTTCCACAAGCAGATGTCCGCCCGCGATTAAAGTAATCAGCGCATGATCGACAAGCTGTTTCTGTCCGATAAACGCTTTCGCGATTTCATTTTTTACCTGCTCCAGTTTTAACGCGGCTGTTTCCGCGCTGAAAGGTACGTTAGCTTCTCTCTGATTCATTTAATTTTCTCCGGTATTGATTTATCAGGTCTTTGTAATTATATGTTTCGTTATTATTGCCGCCGCCTGAAAGCGTATCAAGGTAGTAATCAAGCGCGCTGTGTTTTTTTAAAAAACGAATTTCCGCTGTTAAACGATCTTTAATGGGGCGTGAAATTATTCTCTTTTCCATAGAAACTTTCCCAAACGAAGGAATCACCATCCAGAAACCTGCGGCAATCAATATGAACGCGGCGATTATTACGGGTAAAAAATTTCCCCGTTCTATTATCGATCCGAAAAATGAAAATGCCGTATTCACATTCTGAGTCCTTATAAAAAATATGCCTTTGTTTTCCTGCGCGTTTAAAGGCGAAGCTGTCCGCGCGCCTGTTAGCTTCCATGCTAAAGCGGCGTTTGCTTCTTTTCTTAAATTATTATTATACATGAAAACCGGAACGCCAGTAACTGTAAGCGATCCTGATCCGATTGGGATTTCTACAAGCCGTATATTTCCGTCCGCGTCTTTCATCGTAAAAATTTTTTCATTTTTTAATATTGAAAAAGCGACCAGTGTTTGAAAATCAGGATACGCGTCTTCTTTATCAACAACATCAGCAGGTTCTTCTTCTTCAACAGCTTCGTTTGTATAAACCTGCTGAGTATACTCTACATTAATTCCAAAGCCGGATAAAAATTCAAGAATATTATTGTTTAATGATCTGTTGTTAGACGCAAGATCAAGTATAAAATAACCACCCTGTTCAATCCATCTTAATATTTCTTCCATGCTGCGCCAGCTGTACGCGTTTGAATTTACCATGATTACGTTTTCCGCCGCGTCAGACAGCATAATCGGATTAAAATAATTTTCAATTCTGATTTTATGGCCTGTAGTGGAAAGCCATTGATCCATCGCGTAAAAATTATTCTGCATAATTTCATCTGACGGGAAAATAAATCTTTTATCCTGATATATTTCAAGATTATTCCAGGCGAAAACAAGAAGAGCGGCGATTGCAAATATAACCGCGGCGCATAAAAGGATTTTTTTATCCATACTGCGCCTTTACAAAATCGACGGCTTCATTAAAACTTCCGTCAGGGGGAACCTTCCCCGCATACACAAGATACACCCAGTTTTTTATAAGCCTGTCAAAATTCTGCGCGGACTGGCTTTCGCCGTTCATTGAATTAATAATTGCCGCGCAGTCTGTTTCCGCCGCGTCAGGCGGGAACGCGATATTTTTGCAGACTGTCCATGACTTTATTGCAGCCGCCGCGCAGTATCCCCAGGAAAGGCGAAGTTCTCCCTTTTCATGATAATTTAACGCCTTTTCCAAAAGATATTCAGGATTTTCCGTCTGATTTTTCAAAATTATTTTTTGCGTAGCATAATTTTTTTTATCCGGTTTGTTATATTTATATTTTTTAAAATAAATAAAAAGAAGAACCAGCGTTCCCGCAATTATAACGATCAAAATGATCTGCAAAATTCGCGCAGAGATTTTTTGAATACGCTCTATTAGTTCAGAATCAACGTTAATATCATTATTATTTACATTATTATTTTTAAATCTTATGCTCCATGTTTCTTCTTCGCCGCCGAAATCAGGCGAATCAAGAATTGTCTGAAGTATTTCGTAGGGCGGATCATCATCCGCGTAAATATTTTCCGGCATTAAAAACAACGCGAAAATTACTGCAGTTACTAAAACGATATTTTTTCCTGAGTTAATAATATTGTTCATCTGATTCATTTGCCGCGGCGGAACCGCCTGCCGCCGCCGGGAAAAAGCGCGGAATTTAATTTCCAAATCCCATCCTTCTATTTGAATCCTTCCGTTAATATAAAGGCTGAATCCCATGCATACATAAATTGTTTCGACAAGGATAAAGTTTAAACACCATGCGGCGTAAAAAAATATTTCAAGATCAAGCGGATTGTTTATGGAGTTTAAAAATCCCGGCGCGAAAAGCTGCGCGATCGAAATAAAAAAAATAATTTCTCCCGCAAGCAAAGCGGCTTCTACGGAAATTGCCCATAACGTAAGCAGAATGCCGTAATCGGTTCCGCCTTTTTTCAGACTGGTTTTGCGCAGCGCGATTTCTCTGCCTGTTTTAAGGTTGCGTTCAAGAACGCGTACCGGCATTACCGCGGAACGCACCGGACTTAAACGCCGCCATAATAGATCGCCTGTTAATCCCCTGCAAAGACTTTTTCCGATTCCTTGCAGCGCCGTTTTTAATCCTGCGTCTTTATCAAAGAAACGAACCGATATTATGTGCAATATTATCCTGTCGAAAAATGGTTTTAAAAACCAGATGACAAGCCAGCAAAGGTATTGCATATTGCCCGGCAAAATAACCCGCAGGGAAAACGAAATGATCCAGAAAGGAACCGCGAAGAAGAGCAGAAAAAGCGCGAAATTCCGCCGCCATAAAAGAATGCCGGCGTCAGCGGCTTCGCGGCTGCCCCTTTGTTTTTGTATTGACTTTTCAGCCTGCGCTGTCATTTTTTTTCCTTTTTAAAACCTGAGCTTCGCCTTGTTTATGCCTGCCCGCGAATAAAAAATAAAAAAACAAAAGCACCCAAAAGAAAATTCCTGATCCTATGCGAAGCTGTACAGGAAATAAATATTTTGATGACCAGAACGCTTCTATTACCGCCGCGATCACAAGCATTAATGCGCTGCCCGCAATTATCGGCAGCGCGTCCTGTCCTGCTTTTTTTATGGAAGCTCTTCTTGTTAATCCGTTTGTAATAAAAAACCTGTACCCAAGAAGAAGTCCTGCGTACGCGCAGAAAACAATAGCGTTTAACTCAAATGCGCTGTGCGCGATTACAAACGGATAAAATGTTTGCGCATAACCGATGCCGGTTAAATGCCCCGATACTATTCCAAGAAATCCTGCGTTAATGCATAAAAAAAGCAGGCTTCCGAATCCGGCAAGGATGCCGCCCGCGAATGTGTTAAACGCAATTGAGATATTATTATAAATGTAATATCCGAACATATCGGCGTCATTGTTTATTCCCCTTGGCGTTAAAAATCGGCTGCTATCGGGATTATACATCGACTCAATCTGCCTTAANTCGCGCGCGGGAACCAGTTCATGCGTTATGTCCGGGAAAANAACGCAAAGGAACGCAAAGAAAAATGTTATCCCGTAAAANAAAAGCATGGACGCNAGAATTCCTTTCCAGTGAAGCCGCACCTTCTGCGGAAAAGTAAAAAGTATAAACTGCGCGAANGATTTTAGCGGCCATTCATGCAGACTGTATATAATCTGATTGCCTTCGTTTACAAGGGAATTTAATCTTTCTATAATTTCCGGATCATAACCGTTGGCTTTGGCCGTGTTTAAATCCTGCGTTATTTCCCTGAACATCCTGATAAAGGAAACAGCAGCGCCGGATTTCAGATCATTTTTTTTACCGCGGACAAGGACCGTAAAACTGTTCCAGATTTCACTCCTTCGCTTAAGGAAAGCGTTTTCTGTCATAGAGTTTCACCTGACAATTTTTTTGCGATTCCAAGCAGGAACGCGGAATCCGGCAATTTTTCTAAATCGTTTTTTAACTGCGGCGCGTAAATGCCGGCTATTTCGCCGGCTCTGGCTTCACCCAATAGCGGATAACGCCTTGCGAATTCCAGGATGACCTGTTTTTCTTCATAAGATAAAGNTGTCTGNAAAGCGGCCGGCTGCGGATTTAAAGCGTCGTATTTTTCCGTATATTTTTTTATTGACGCATATTTTGAATTTTTTGCGATTTCTGAATAAACGACAATCGTGCCGCCTGTCCAGTCGCCGATTCGCCTGAAGCCGCCGCTTGCCGCCATCGAAATAAACGCGATNTGAAATAACGAAAGGAATGTATCCGCGAAACGCATAAGNTTACGNAGGAACGAAGACGCGGGATCAACAGGAGAGCCGTCGCTTTTTATCACCCTGATTCCCATCAGGCGTTTGCCGGGACTTTGTCCGCGGAACGCAAGTTCAAAAATCACATGGTAAAACCAGTCAACAATAAAGTTAAGAAGATAAAAAATCCAGACGCCGAGCGCTTCCCCCGAAAAAATCATCGCGATGTAAACGCCCAAAAGGATTAAGGTCTGAATCATTTTATCTATCGCGTAAGCGATTGTACGCACAGGAAAACCCGCGGGTGAAATAATAAATTCGACGCCTTCAGGAGTTATCGCTTTAAGAGATAAATCGAGACTGGAAATTTCCCGTTCTGGCTTATTGCCGCCGCTCATTGTTCATTATAATCTGGTTGCGGCGATTATGCCAATTATGACAGGTACAATAAATGACAGGGGAATCATCGCAAGGGCGATTATACCCATTATTCCGTAAAATTTACAAAGCGATTTATTATTTTTNAANGCCTGCTCAAGGTCTTCNTCGGAATTGCTGTACTGGTANCTGCTGATTTTCGATCCAAAGTTATATGTAAATCGCGCGGGAAAAAACATAATGGCTCCCATCGCGGCGTAAAAAATCATGATCAGCCATGAAGGAACATTTCCCCAGTCCAGAAACATATCAAGCAGATAACCTGATGTGATTGATACTACTATGCCGCT
>WQTB01000041.1 GCA_009786495.1 Treponema sp. | reverse complement strand
TTGTTACAATTTTCTGGACTACGCGGCTCTGCGCACTTTCAATTCAACGCGGGCTTGGAGTTGTGTTTCCCGGCACGCGGTCTATTATTAAAAATAACGCGGTTGGTCTGGCTCTTGGATTATTCGCGATGGCTGTTATAATAATAGCGCTTATAGTGTTCAGGGCTGCAGCGGTTTTTATTAACGCTTCTGATTTTTTACCAAGTAATGTTTTTGAGCCTGTTTTGATTTTCTTTTCCAGAATAATATTTCTGTTCTGTCTTGCATTACTCGCTGCGGCGGCTTACAAATTTTTTCCGGCAAATCCGCCGAAGATTATAAAAATAATCGCAGGAGCGGCAGCGTGCATTATTTTTTATCAGATTTTCGCGGCGGGTTTCGGCCTGCTCATTAATCCAGAAAAATACAATCTTCTTTACGGAACGCTGGGAAGGCTGTTTCTTTTTTTGATAAATATTTATTTCTTTTTTGTATTTTTCTTTTTCGGCGCGCAGTTGATTCAGGTTCTCGAAATAACAGACGCGCTTTTATTTATCAGGTTAAAAGATATACATTTAAAAAGCAGTCCGAAAAAATTAAAAATGGATATTATTTTTTCATCGCTTACTGCGCCGTTAAAAAAATATAACAGGTTTTATAATGAAGGCGATACTGTTTTTTCACTTAACAGCCAGGGGAAGGAAGTTTATTACATACTTTCCGGCAAAGCGGGAGTTTATCTTGACAATGAATTCCGCAGAAGAATCGCCGTTATAAATGAAAATAATTTTTTCGGCGAAATGGCTTCCATTACCCACGACGGAAGGGCGGCATCGATAAAGGCGGAAACAGAAATGTCTGTTTTAATCCTGCCGCCCGATCTTTTCCGCGCGATTCTCCAGCTCGATCCTGATACGGATCAAAACATTATCAAGGCTCTTTCAAAACAAATAAAACAAATCAATCAGCAAATAAAATCCGCAGGAGAATAGTTACTTTAATATTAAAGCGCCGCGCCGGGACGGACAAGCACCGGCATGCTTAAAAAGCCGTGATTTTCCGTTATCCATCTGCCGCCTTTTATTTTTTCGCCTGTTATGTACTGTTTCCATTCGCCTTCGGGCAGATANTACGTAACATTATTATCTTCGCTGAAAACNGGTGCTACAAGTAAATCGCCGCCGAGCATGTACTGGCGGTCAAGATACGCGCAGGCAGGATCATCCGGGAACTCAAGGAACATTGCGCGTAACATGGGGACGCCTTTTTCGTGCGCTTCTTTNGCGGANTTTAAAATGTACGGCATCAGTTTTGTTTTTAGCTCCGTGAAAAAGCGGCAGACATCCGCGGATTCTTCGTCTACGCTCCAGGGGACGCGGTAGGAATGGCTGCCGTGAAGCCTTGAGTGCGACGACAAAAGCCCGAAGGCAAGCCAGCGTTTAAAAAGCGCGGCGTTTGGAATTCCTTCAAACCCGCCGATGTCATGGCTCCAGAAACCGAATCCTGAAAGACTCAGCGAAAGTCCGCCGCGCAAAGTTTCCGCCATCGCTTCAAATGTCGATTCGCAGTCGCCGCCCCAGTGAAGCGGAAATTTCTGCACGCCCGCTGTCGCAGACCGCGCGAATAAAACCGCTTCGCCCTTTCCGCGTTTTTTTTCAAGCAGTTCAAAAACCGCTTTGTTGTAAANNTATGAATAAAAATTATGATGACGTTCAGGATCGCCGCCGTCAAAATAAACAGCGTCTTCGGGGATTCTTTCGCCNAAATCAGTTTTAAAACAGTCAACGCCCATGTCCAGCAGTTTTTCAAGTTTGTCNGTAAACCATTTTACCGCCGCGGGATTTGTAAAATCGACAATTGCCATTCCCGCCTGCCATTGATCCGTCTGGTAAATTGATCCGCCCGCGCGCATCAAAAAGTAGCCGCCTTTTTTTCCTTCTTCAAAAAGCGCCGAACGCTGCGCGATATANGGATTTATCCACACGCTGATTTTTATTCCTTTCGCTTTTATCCGCGATAACATTCCNTTTGGATCGGGGAAGGTTTCGCTGTCCCATGTAAAGTCGCACCAGTTAAAACCTTTCATCCAGAAACAGTCAAAATGAAAAACCGAAAGCGGAATTTTTCTTTTTTCCATTTCATCGATAAAACTCATTACGGTTTTTTCGTCATATGAAGTTGTGAATGACGTTGACAGCCATAAGCCGAAGCTCCACGCGGGCGGCATCGCGGGCCTTCCTGTCAGCGCGGTGTAGCGTTCAAGAATTGTTTTTGGATCGGGGCCGTAAATTAAAAAGTATTCAAGATATTCGCCGCTTACGCAGAACTGAACGCGCGCTGTTTTTTCCGTGCCTATTTCAAGCGATACGTTTCCCGGATCGTTAATGAAAACGCCGTAGCCCTTGTTTGTCATATAGAACGGAATATTTTTATAAGCCTGCTCGCTCGCTGTGCCGCCGTCGGCGTTCCAGATATCAACAGACTGTCCGTTTTTTACCAAAGGGCCGAACCGTTCGCCGAGGCCGTAAACAAGCTCGCCGACAGAAAGCGAAAGTTCATCTTTTATAAACGCCTGCTGTTTATAAGGGCCCCTTCCTTTTTTTAACATATAACCTGTTGACCTNAAAAGATTTTTTGTCAGTGTTTTTCCGCCGCCCTTAAACACNGGATTCCAGTTTTGTTTGATTCCAGCGGTTACNGAAAGTTTTCCGCTTTCAAGCGAAGCTTCTTTTTCTGTGATNTTTACAACCGGTTTGAATGACTGATCNGATTCAAGCGGGAAACGCGGCCTGTTGTCCGCCGCTCCTTCAAAATGNGAAACCCTTACCTTGATTATATCCGCCATCGGGCTTGAATATCTGATTGTTAAAAGCTGCGCGTTTAAGGTATCGCCCCTGTGGTTTATATGTTTTTCAGGCGCGTATAAAACAAGATCGTTTCCCTGCTGCTGCGCTTCATAAACGCACGCCGCGAAATGGGCTTCTANCCCTTCTTTTATCAGCCAGTAGCCGTTAGTAAATTTCATTTTTTACCTCTTTAATGATTAATTGCCTTATTATAACATGTTTTCATTAATGAATAAATTCCTTATTTGATTTATAATATATATAATGAAGAATGAAAGGATGCAAAAATAATGTTTTTTTCAAGAAAGAAAGACATGCAGAAACAGGCCCGTCTTCTGGATACTGTGAATACCGCGGCGACTATTTTACTTACGAGCAACGAAAACAACGCGTTTGATAAAATATTATTCAAGAGCTTCGCGCTTGTAGGCCACTGCCTTAATGTTGACCGCGTGCAAATCTGGTGCAATGAAATTATCGAAGGTGAAAGGCACTTTGTTCTGCGCCATGAATGGCTGAGCGATTTCGGCAAAAAATGCAGGCAGATACCCTACGGGCTTCATTTTCCGTACAGCATGAAAAAGGGATGGGAAGAATTATTTTTAAACGGACAATATATAACGCGCCGTTATCTGAATTGTCGGAAGAAGACAGGGATTTTCTGGGATATTACGAAATGAAATCCATCGTTTTTATTCCGATGTTTCTTGAAGGCGAATTTTGGGGTCTTTTCAGCATTAATGACTGCCGCCGCGAACGCGCGTTTTTAAATGAAGAAATCAGCATATTGACATCCGCGGGTCTTATGATGAGCACTGCCGTTAACCGCAATCTGCAGACGGTAAAAATGCGCGAAACCGAAGAGCGTATTCAGATAATGATAGACGCGGCTCCGTTATGTGCAATGTTCTGGGATCATAACATGAGCATTGTCGACTGCAATCAGGAAGCTGTAAAACTTTTCGGCCTTGAAAACAAACAGGAATTTATCAATAATTTTAACAAGCTGTCGCCCAAGTATCAGCCCGACGGAGAAGCTTCAACGAGCAAGGGCGGAAGATTTGTCAATAAGGCGCTTAAGGAAGGTTACAGCCGTTTTGAATGGATTCATCAAAAGCCGGACGGCGAACTGATACCTTCGGAAGTCACCTGCGTGCGCGTTAAACACAAGGACGAATTTACCGTAATCGAATACATCAGGGATTTGCGCGAGCAGAAGGCGATGATTGCCGAAATGCGGAAGGCTGAAATCGCCGAAGAAAGCAGTAAGGCAAAAAGCGATTTCCTTGCGAAAATGAGCCATGAAATCCGCACGCCGATGAACGCGATTCTCGGCATAACGGAAATTCAGCTTCAGGATCATTCGCTGGGCCAGACCGCCAGAGACGCGCTTGAAAGAGTTTATAACTCGGCCGATCTTCTTCTTGGCATCATAAATGACATACTCGATCTTTCAAAAATCGAAGCGGGCAAGCTCGAATTAAATCCGTCTCAATATGATATTGCAAGCCTTATACACGACACCGTTCAGTTAAACATGATGCGCTACGAAAGCAAGCCGATTGAATTCAAGCTTGATGTTGATGAAGACGTTCCCATAATGCTTTACGGAGACGATCTGCGCATNAAACAAATNTTAAATAANCTTCTTTCCAACGCGTACAAATATACGCAGGAAGGCATGATTCATTTTAATGTTTACTCNGAGCAGGATCACACGGGATCGATGGGGCCTACTGTTCATAAGGAAGAGCCGCTTTTCTGTTCCGAAGGCGGAGAAGATTTTGACGTTATAATTGTATTTTCNATAACGGACACCGGGCAGGGCATGACAGAAGAGCAGGTNATAAAACTGGGAAGCGANTATTCGCGTTTTAACATGGAAGCGAACCGGACAACTGTAGGNACNGGACTTGGAATGAACATTACGCGCAATCTTCTGCGGATGATGAACGGAGAAATTGATATCGAAAGNACGCCGGGCATTGGCTCGAAATTTACGGTGCGTCTTCCGCAGAAGGCTCTGGACAGGGAAACAATAGGAAAGGAACTTGCCGATAATCTTATGCAGCTTAATTTTACAAGCGCCGCGAAGCTTAGAACCATACAGATTAAACATGAATATATGCCCTACGGCAGAATTTTGATTGTTGACGATGTTGAAACAAATTTATATGTCGCGAAAGGGCTTATGGCGCCGTACGGTTTATCGATTGACACGGCAATGAACGCTACCGAAGTGATAGCGAAAGTAAAAAGCGGAAACGTTTACGACATAATTTTTATGGATCACATGATGCCCGGTATGGACGGCATTGAAGCGACAAAAATAATTCGCAGCATGGGCTATTCAAACACCATTATTGCATTGACAGCTAACGCGCTTGCAGGGCAGGCTGAAATGTTTCTGCAGAACGGTTTTGACGAATTCATTTCCAAACCGATTGATATCCGCCAGCTGAATAAATCATTAACAAGGTTCGTCCGCGACAAGCAGCCGGCGGAAGTGCTGGAAGCCGCGGGAAAACAAAAGGAAAAATTAAAAGACAGGTTAAACCGGAATCATGTTGATCCGCAGATTGCGGAATTTTTCCTGCGTGACGCGAAAAAAGCCGCCGGCATGATGGAAGCGATTTATATCAACAAGTGCCGCAGAGCCGATGATGTTTCCATGTTTATCATAAACGTTCATGCGATGAAAAGCGCCCTTGCGAATATCGGCGAAGCGGATATTTCTTATGAAGCGCAGCTTCTGGAACAGGCAGGCCGCGAAAAAAACACTGAATTTATTTTGAGAGAACTTCCTGTGTTTATGAAAAAGCTTTATTCCGTTATTCAAAAACTTGAATCAAAGGAAGGCCTTGATGAAGGAAAACCCAAGGATCAGGGAGATTCATCCTTATTAAAGGAACTGCTTCTTGAAATCAGGGCAGCGTGTTCAATTTACAACAAAAAAGCGGCGAAGGATCTGCTTGCAAGGTTAAGGGAAAAATCATGGCCTCCTGATATTGATGAAAAACTCGGAAAAATTGCCGGGCTTTTNCTGCACAGCGATTTTGACGAAGCTTACAAATTAATAGAAGAATTTCTAAAACAAAATTAAATTTTTGCGTTATTCGAAAGCGCGATTATATATCTGTCCATCAGTATATTTTCCATTACGGAAACAGGGGAGCGGAGCAGGACATTGTATTCCGCGGTGCATGCAAGGCATGCCTTTACGGCTTCTGCGCTGTAAATTCCTGCGGCCGCGGCGTAATCGTCTTTTGCTTTCGGCGAAGAAAGCCCGATTTTTTTCANCTCGAAGCTGTTGTNTGCGTTCCCGTTATCAAGCAGGACAAGATAATCGCCGAGTTTTCTGAAGCACGCGGCAAGGCTTGATAATATNCCGATGGCGCTTTCTTTTGCAGCTAACATGACTGAAAGCGATTCNAGCGCTTTGGAAAGATCGCCGCGCGCGATACGCGAAAAGAGCGTAAAGGCGGATTCTTCGCGGCTGTGGGACATCCATTTTTCAATATCATCCGCCGTAATTTCCCGGGCTGCGTTTTCTTTAGGCAGAAACGCCAAAAGGCGCGAACATTCCCTTCTTAGCGCGTCAGTGTTGTTTTCTACCAGTTCCAGAATTACATCGGCGCAGTCTCTGCTTATTTTAAAACCTTCGCGCCTGAAATAAGAAACAAGCCATTCATGTTTTTCTTTTTCAAACATTTCATAAAAAACCTGACGGTTGTTCTTCGGAACGCCGGCTCCGTAAACAGCGTCTTCAAGACCGGGAGCAAGCTTTATTTCTTCCGATAACAGAAAAAGAACCGTGTTTTGACCGATATTGTTTATACAGGAAGCNAGAAGTTCAATCTCGTCTTTTTTTTTGATTAATTCCGCGTTTTTTATCTGCACAATCCGCGTATCCGAAAAAAGCCCGATATTTAAAAGCGTGTCCGCGACAGNGCTTAAAGGAGTTTCTCCCGCGTAAAAAGAAAAAATTTCNGCGTCTTTNTAATTTGTTTTTATTGCGTCTAACGCGTCGTTTTTTTTTCCAAGCTCGGGGCCCAGAAAGATATAAACATTTTTTAANTGGGCTGCCATTTTAATANGAACGTATCAATGTAAAAAGCCGTCCCAGNATTTTAACATCGTTGCTGTATATCGGCTTATACGCGGGATTTTCAGCCTGTAATCTGATCCTTGCGCTTTCCTTGTAAAAACGTTTCAGCGTTACGGCTTCGTCAATTACAGCGACCGCGATNTCGCCGTTGCGGACAGTGCTCTGCTTTTCGATAATCGCAAGATCGCCTTCCAGAATGCCCGCNCCTGACATCGAATCGCCTTTTATTTTTAGCGCAAAATATTTTT
Organism: Treponema sp.; assembly: GCA_009786495.1. Next base: position 1,318 of record WQTB01000041.1, on the reverse strand, counting down.
TATTTTTTCTAAGCATGGAGCGGTGAAGCATGATGTTGCCGTCGTAATTTTCTTCGGATAAAATCGGCATACCGGCGGCGACAGTTCCAAGAAGCGGAACGCTCAGCATATCAAGGTCTTCAGGTTTAAAATGAATAAGCCCCATTGTGCGCGGACGCTTGTCNACCTGTTTTAAGTGACCTTTTTTTCTTAGCGCCGTAATGTGATCGTGCGCGCCTTTCACGGAGATTCCGTAATGATCGGCTATCTCCCTGATTGTAGGCGGGTATGAATTCTTTTTTATATATTCTGCTATGAATGTGAGTATCTGCCTTTGGCGATCTGTCAACTCTTTCATAAATCTTCCTTATCTTAATTTATAATATAATTTTATTATTATCAAGGCTGTAAAATTAATTTTTCATCTGACCATGACTTATGCCGTACTTCCTNAGCTTGGCATGAAGGTTGCTTGGATAAATCCCGATNGCTTCCGCGGTTCTNGAAATTATACCGCTGTTTTTTGAAAGCTGAAACTCAAGATAATTTTTTTCAAATGTATCCCTTGCNTCATTGTAATTCAACTCCAGCAGATTATAAGGAAGCTGCGCCGCGCTGTCAGCCTGGTTGTTGTTATTTTTTATTGTTTGTTTTTTATTTAACAGCTTTTCCATGTTTTCGCCGCTGATGGTATTTCCGCTGTGCATTACAGCCATTCGTTCGGAAAGATTTTTCAGTTCGCGCACATTACCCGGCCAGTCATGAGCGGTAATGATATCAAGCGCGCCCGCTTCCAGCGTGATTTCTTTTTTTAACTGCTTTAAAAAATGATAAAGCAGAAGCGGAATATCTTCAGTCCGTTCGCGCAGGGGAGGAACATGAATNGGAATTACATTCAGCCTGAAAAAAAGGTCCTGCCTGAACCGNCCCTGCGCGCAGGCTTTTTCCAAATCCTGATTGGTCGCGGCGATAATCCGCACGTCAGTCTCGATTGTTTTTTCGCTGCCAAGCCGCTCGATTTTTTGTTCCTGAATTACCCGCAGCACCTTCGATTGCGCCGAAAGGCTCATATCGCCGATTTCGTCCAGCAGCAGACTGCCGCCGTTTGCAAGCTCAAAACGCCCCTTGCGGACAGAAACAGCGTCAGTGAATGCGCCTTTTTCATGACCGAAAAGTTCGCTTTCGATTAATGTTTCGGGAATTGCCGCGCAGTTNACATCGATAAAAGGATTGCCCGAACGCGCCGAGCATAAATGGATTGCTCTTGCGATTACTTCCTTTCCCGCGCCGTTCTCGCCTGTGATTAAAATGCGCGCGTCGCTGTCGGCCGCCTGCCTTA
>WQTB01000040.1 GCA_009786495.1 Treponema sp. | reverse complement strand
GCTTCTAAATAAACAGGGAAGAAAATTGTTAACACTATAATTAAGTTAAACGTAAAAGAATTAATTAAATTTCTCCAATATCTCTTTTTTTTCATTTTTTTCTCCTTTTTGAATTGATTTTCTCACATTAAATAATAACATAAAATAATATTTATTGTCAACATTACTTAATTCATTTTTATACTAGTTAAACTTTCGCCTAACAAATTATTAACGATAATGTTTTTATAGATGATATTCAGGATTGCCGTCAGGATGATGATAAAAGCCTTATTTCAGAATAAAGCTCACACAGTTCCACAGAACATAACGCAATGGACATATAAGATATAATTATGTTAAACAAAAAAGCGCCTGCCGCTATTTACAATACTGCTACTCTGCGTCTTTGTTTGACTTAATTAATTTCTTTTTCTCCGCTCTTTTTTCCAGAATCAAATAAACAACTGGAATAAAAAACAGCGTGATAAAAGTTGAGCTAAAGAGGCCGCCGAAGATGCTCTGCCCCAATGGCGCGTAAACTTCAGAGCCTTCGCCTGTCGCGAACGAAAGCGGAATAACTCCGAAGAGCGTGGTTACTGTTGTCATCAAAATGGGTTTTAAGCGCGATATCGCCCCTGTAATAACTGCTTCTTCAAGCGGAAGGCTGTATTTGTCGCGAAGCAGATTGATATAACTTATCAGAATAATCGCGTTATTCACAACTAGGCCCGCAAGGGTGATGATGCCCATAATCGAAACAATGTTTAATGACGAGCGGAACAATAAAAGCCCGCCTGTAATCCCGATTAAAGTAAACGGTATGGAAGACATTACTAGCAGCGGCTGCGTGAACCGCTCAAACTGGATAACCATTACAGAGTAAATTAAAAATACTGCAAGCGCGAGAATTACAATCAGAGAACCGAAAGACGCGAGCATTTCCGCGGCGGAGCCGCCGAGCTCCCAGCTTACGCCCGGCACAATTCCATTTGTTTTTATCAGGCTTTCAAGGCGGCTTGTGCTTTCGCGCACATTCGGATCCCTTAAGCCCGCGGACACTGTAATTGAGCGCGATTTATTTCTGTGGTTAATCTGGGAAAGCGTCTCTTCAATATCAAGCTCCGCGAAATTCGCGTAGGATACCTGGCTGCCGCTGCCTGAATTAATTCCAAGCGAATAAAGCACATCGTTTGGAATATTTTCTCCGCCAAGATTCGTCCGCAGTTCTATTGGATAATTTTTATCCGCTCCGTAAAATGTTCCAAGCGAAGCGCCGTTAAACGCAATGCGGCTTGTAAGCGCNGTCTCATACGAAGAAAGCCCCAAAAGNCCCAGATATTGATGTAAAAGGCGCGTATTCATCTCGCGCTGGTTAAAACGCACATTGATGTCGGTGCTTATCACATTGGGATCCTGCAGCATATACTGCCTTATCTGTTCCGCCGCGGCAACAACGGAATCAAGATTCGCGCCGAAAACATTTACAACAAGTCCTTCGCCGCCTGTAGCAAGCGACATTAGGTTTGAAAGTCCGCCGTTTTTAAAAGTCGCGCGGACATCGGGGATCATTCCCGCGATTTTTTCCTGCAGTTCATTGATAATTTCCGTTACATGGCGGCTCCTGTCCTTCAGGCGGGCGAGCCTTAAAAACCCGTAAGCCCTGTTAGGCTCATTTCCCATGTCAAAAGCGCCCGCCTGTCCAACGGTAAAATATGAATTATCAAGCTCGCTTCCTATAATTCCATTTATGGCTTTTTCAAGGAGAATCACCTTGTCACGCGTCATTTCTAGCGTATAACCGCCTGGCGTTTCAATTTCCACCACAATTTCCGCCATGTCAGTCTGCGCAAGAAATTCAAAACCCAAAAGGCGGATGGAAAAAACGCTTAATACAAAAAGGATAAGCGTCCCCGCCAAAAAGGAATATTTTCCTTTAATTGCGCCTAACAAAAGTTTTTTATATCCGCCGTTTAGATTTTCCATGAATTTTTCAACGGGGACTGAAATCATTTTTGTTAATCCGCTTTCCTTTTCCTGTTTCAGAAAAAGTCCGCACAGGAACGGAATAACGATAATCGCCACAAGTATAGAGAAAAATATCGCGAAAATGATTGTCCACGCGACGTCTTTTAAAATAATCCCGGCAAGTCCCGTTAAAAATAAAACGGGGAAGAATGCCGCCATCGTCGTAGTCATCGACGCGATTAAAGCCTGCCCCGTCTCGCGGACGCCAAGGGACGCGGCTTCGGCGGCGGTAAGCTTTCCCTGCTTAAAATGCCGCTGTATCATTTCAAGCACTACAATGGAAGCGTCAATCACCATGCCGATCGCCGCGGTAATTCCGCCGAGCGTTACAAGGTCAAGGCTTGATCCTTTAACCCAAAGCCCGAGCATTGTAAATAAAATCGACAGCGGAATTGAAAAACTGATCATTAACGTCGTGCTTGTGTTGTGCATGAAAATAAAAAGTATCAGCACGGCAAGAAAAGCGCCGAAAATCGCAGACTGCACAACAGAGCTTACAGACAGCGATATGTTATGCGCATCATCCTTGATAAACGCAAAATGAAGGCCGCCTCCGTATTCTTTTTCCATCGCGCCTAATATCGACTGAATCTCGGCGCTGATCGCGATGCTGTCGCCGTCCTGCTGTTTGTTAACAGAAAGGGCGATTGAATCCGCGCCGCCAGAAACTACATAACTTGATCTGCGGTCTTCTTTAATGTCGATCTTCGCAACATCCTTTAGGCGGATATACTGTCCGTCCTTGAAGGCAATCACCTGATCTTCAAAATCACCTAACGATGTATATCTTCCGTCGGTGCGCAGATTAAGATTGTATCCCTGATAAATTCCTTCGCCGCCCGGAAGCGAAAAATTTGACGCCGGAATTATCTGCGCAATATCAAGAAGCGAAATTTTAAGCGCGTTAAGCCTGTCCAAATCCGCGGTGATTTCCACAATTTCCCTTGAATCGCCGCTTATGCTGACATTCGCGACGCCTGAAACGCGCGACAGCGCGGGAATTATATCGTCATTGCATAACGCTGAAAGATCGCTCCTTGATCCTTCGCCGCTTACAATGATTGTCATAACGGGAAGTTCCGACGTGCTGTATTGAAGTATCCGCGGCGGCGAAGGAAGGTCTGCGGGAAGAGAACTCATCGCGCTATTGATCATTTCTCTTATTTGATAAAGGCGGTCTTCCGCTTTTTCGTTATAACCAAGCTGAAGGGTTATGACAGAAACTGAATTTCTTGAAACAGAAGACATTAATTGAAGCCCTGTAAGAGTGCCAAGCGCTTCTTCAAGCGGATTTGTAATTTCAGCTTCAATATCGGAAGGTCCGACGCCGGGCCATGTTGTAATAATGACAATCATCGGCATGCTCATGTCCGCGATAAGGCTGCGGCGCAGGTTAAACGCCGACAAAATCCCAAATACAAAGAGAATGATTAAAAACATCATTATAACTTTTGGGTGCTTAATCGCGAAGTCTGTGATTTTCATTTAACGTTTGCGCCCTGTAAAATATTTTCTGATAAAACATTAACCCGTCTGCCGGGATTTATAAAATGCTGCCCTTCAAGAATAAACGTCATGTCTTTAAAATCGGAAGGAANCTGAAAATAATCATTGTTAAAAAACTCAGGAATAAATTCCAGATACTGCGCCTTCATGTCGTCCGTGACATACCAGAGCCTGTTGCCGGAAGCCAGAGCTTTAAACGGCAGATAATAAACGTTTNTTTTTTGTTCCAAAACAAAAATTACGTTTACAAACATTCCCGGGCGAAGTGAACCCGGATCAGGTATTTCATATTCAACAAGAAAGCTGCGGTTTTCGGGCGACACATAAGGCGCAAGGCTCAGCGGTTTAAGGTCGAAACTTGCATCGCTGCCAAGCGCGGGAACAAGAAGGCGCACCGGCATTGTTTCCCAGTTGCCGGAAAAAAATCTGTAATGAATTTCAGGAACAGCGGCTTTAACCCTTAANTCGTTAAGGTCGCCGAGCGTTACAAGCGGAGTGCCGGCGCCGACAAGACCGCCTTCTGTTCCGTGGCGCATAAGAACTGTCGCATTCATCGGGGCGCGGATTCTTGTGTAATCCAGATTGAGCTGCGCCAGATTGTACTGCGCCTGCGCCACTTCAAATGTCATCCTTGCTTCTTCAAAAACCTGGCGGGATACGCCCTGACTCTGATAAAGCTGATTGAATCTTTCATACGTTGACCGCGCGGTAATAAACGCCGATTGCGCCTGAAGGAACGTATGTTCGTACGGNACGGAATCAACAAGCGCGACAATCTGTCCTTCAATTACTTCATCGCCTGCGTTAACATTTAAATTNATNAATGTGCCGCCTACGCGCGGAACAAGCGTGATAAGGCGGCCGGTTTCTACCTGGCTTGAAATCCGCAGGGTTTTTTCCATGCTGCCGTGAACGGGCTTAATGGTTATTACGGGAGCCAGAAATTCATCATCTGCAATGCTCTCCCTGCGGAAAATGGAAAAAATTATCAGCGCGAATAAAACCGCAAGAACGGCAAACGCGGCGATCTTAAACGGAGTTAGTTTAACATTTCCTGTGTTACTCATTAGATATAATATATACAGGCTTTTGTAAAACTTCAATATTGACAGGGAACACTGTCCAAAAACCGGCGTATAAAATAATTTTGAATAATAAATCAAATCATGTTAATCCGCGATTAACGCGGAAAATTTAATTTCTGTAAAAAACGCTTTCTTCAAAACGCATTTTGAAAATTTCCTTGTCAGCGTTTAAAGCTTCCCAGTTTAACGGCATGCTGTTCGCCGTTATTTCGCTTGTCTGTTTTGAATTATAGGGAATCCTGCCGTTCTTTCTTACAGAGTGCATCCAGCCCGCGACAATCGCGTTCTGTCCTTCTTCGCTTAAAAACCAGTCCGTAATCGCCTGGGCTGTTTCAATGTTTCCGTGCGCGCTCCATTTTTCGTTNACAATCATNATGGTGGAAGGAATTACAATGGTTCCGTCTGACGGATAAATTATATCAAGNTTGGATCTTTCTTCCGCGCGCATTTTTAAAATTGATTCTTCAAGAACCATAACCATTTTAAATTCGCCCGTTTCAAGTTTTCCAAGAGCGATTGCGCCTGAGTCGATGCTGACGTTCTGTCTTCCAAGCGCGGNAAANTAATCATAACCGTATTTTTCCTTAAGCGCCGCAATCGAAGCAAGCGATGTTCCCGATGTAATCGGACTGCTCATTGAAATAAAACCTCTAAGGCTTTGATCGTTTGCAAAAGCGTAAAATGAATCGGGAAGCGTGTTTCTCGGCGTCCTTTCGGGATTATACGCCAANACCATATTGCTTACCCTGACAGGATACCAGTACCCCTGCGGATCATAATCAAAAACAAGACTGGAAGCTTCGCTGGAAAAATACTGATGCAAAAGCCCCCTTTCCTTTAATTCCATCGAATATGAAGGATCAGCGACAAGAATAAGATCGCAGCCAAGCCGCCCGCCCGCCGCGATTTCATTTTCGATCTGGGTCTGAATAATCCCTGTCCCGCCGCTATTAAACTGAATCTGAATATTCGGGAAATATCTTGAAAGAGCCCTTTCGATATCTTCAATTACATCGCCGTACATTGATGTGTAAATTGTAATCCCGCCTGACCGGCTGCGGTTAACAGAATTTGATTCCGCGTTAAAACCGCCGCCCGCGGAACCTGTGGTAAAATCAAACGCGGCGCAGGATACAATCANCGCCGCCAAAACCGCGGCGGCAGGGCANAAAAACTTTTTCATATATTCCTCCTTTTTAAATTCTTAATCCAGATCAAGCTGAATAATAATAAGCTCGACCCTGCGGTTCCTGTTCCTTATGTCGAGTTCGCTNGTAACGGCTCTTGAACCGCCGAAGGAAATTATAACCATCTGATCATCCCTTATGCCCTTTGCGCGNAGCTCGTCAGCTACCGCTTGCGCGCGCATTAAACTTAAAACATTTAACTCGTCAATTTCATAATGGTTTACCGTGTACGGATTTACATGGCCTTCAATTCTTACGATGGTATTCGGGTTATCCTTCAGGAACTGCGCAGTCTGAATCAGCACAAGCTCGTTAAGCTGCCGCGCNTCGGCGTCAATGCCTAAATTGTACCTTCCGATGTCCGGGCCGAACAGAATAAATTCAACGGAGGTAATCATGATTCTTTTTATGATTTCGCTCGCGGGCAGGGTTCTGATCATTTCAACATATTCTGTTCTTGTCCGGCTTTCATTGAATGTATTAATGGTTGTTGTAGTATTCTTGGGCAGCGGGAATTTATATCCTGCGGTAATTGAAAACCCCAAAAGATGCGGATAACCGCCGCGGACTGAAGGTTCAATATGCCACCTTGACGTAATTGGTATCGTTATTCCAAGCGCGGCGTCAGCCATGACTGAACCGCGTGTNTTTGTCGCGTCGTCAAACGGGTTATTGGTTCCCCTGTANGCAGAAATTAATCCAACGCCCGCCTGGGCAAAAACATAAAACGGGTTAGCCGCTTTTCCGAAACGCAAAAAATTCCAGCGCAGATAAACCTGTCCTTCAAATGTAAGAATATCCCCAAGCGTCTGGCTTGACGATTCCGATTCAAAACTGTAATTAATGCCCGCCTTGCTTCCAACCATTAATGTCGGAGAAAGCCACAATTTCGGATCAATAACCAGCTGATAAGCCTGCCCTCTTACAAGGAAACTGCTCATTCCAAGCCCCGCGTCAAGCGACCAGAAATCACCGGCCGGAAATTCCATCTGCGCATACAGAGCGCCTGTTAATGCCAATAATGAAATCATCAGCGCGGCGCTTTTGAATCTTACATTTAATTTTTCTTTGGTAAATCTCATTGTTTTTCCTGCTTAAATTTTCCTAATTGACGCCGTTTANACATTGAAAACACAGCTTTCTAATGAAAACNGCAAGTCTTTCGAAANGATATTCTATTACTTATAATTATAACAAAAAAAACATTCATTCACAAATAAAAAAACAAATTAAAACATTTTTATTTAACTTAAAAAAACCGCTAGAATTATCAAATTATTGCGCAATTATCCCTTATTAATGCAAAAATAATTATANAGGGCGATCCCATTGGGCAATGAAGTGTTCGTAAGCCGCGATTGTAGCCGACATGATGATATCCTGAAGACACCCCCTGCCGCCCGCGTCCGCGCCGTCCATGATATAGAGATTATTTAAAATACCCTGTATGTCTTCCTTTCGGCAGCCGCGATCCGCTTCCCTTCTGCGCTCAAGACCCCTTAATTCCTGCTCAAAAACTTCGCTGTATTTAATATCCTTCCATTCTTCGCTTACGGGTTTGCCNGCGCCGGTATCCGCTTTCATTTGTTTTTCGCGCCTTTCGCGGAAACCGCGNCCGCTTTTTTTCGCGCAAAACGCGGAAAATATTTTAAAAGCGTTTCTTTTAACCCTGCGGGATGAAAAGCGAAGACTAAAGCTATTGGCAGCATTAAAAGCTGATCCGTCAAATTGTCCTGATAAAACCCGGGAAACAGTTTAATAATCATGGAGATAAAAATACCAAGCAGGGTGATAAGCCAGATTATCCTGGAAAGTTCGCAGTTTGCCGCTTGTTTTTTGGGATTCTTTGTTAACGCATAACAAATGCCCGCGGGAACACAGACAAGTAAAAGCGGCGTGCAGTAGATCATATTAAAATTCTGATATGTGTAATCATGATCCGTAAAAAGGCTCATGAAATACAAAAGAAGCCCGGCGATCCCGAAAAAAAGGCCGCAAAGGCTGATGCTGAANCCGGCCAGAATCCTTCCTGCTTTTACCTTTTTTATCTGAAGCATGAAAAAGAANGCGAAAANNGCNGCGAGAATACAGCCCAATGCAAGTTCATACGGCCATTGTTTTCTTGGAGCGTTTAAAACCGCGGGACGCCCGTACGACGTATTTACAATATCTACTGACGTTACAAGTTTTCGCCTGCCGCCGTCAGGGTCAGTGTACCAGAATTCATCGATCCTTTTCCCGACTTCCGAAGGCAGGAACATATCATCCCACACAGTTACCGGCGTATCGATTCTCTGCCCCATTAAAAAATTCAAAAACCAGTCCGCGGCGGGCGAAAACCATGTATGGCGGCGCACATGATTTCTTAATGTAAAACCGCCATTTTCATTTACATATTGATCATAAAACTGTCCGTTTGTCGCAAGATCGATTATATCCCTGATCCTTGTAGAACAGTTATCCTTGAAATGGTGATAAAAATAATCGCGGTTTTTAGGAAGCACGTTAAATGAAGCGAACTCCAGCACTTTTAATTTTGTCTGCGGCGGCAGATCAAGCGTATAAATTACAATGTCGCGGTTTGTGTTAATATAATTGTTTATATTTAACTGGGTGCGGGAAACGCCGCAGCTGTATAATAGCCTGCCAAACGCGAAGTTATAAAAAAAGTTTTCATTGTCAAAAGAAAAAAGACCGTAATCATAAAAATTGCTCTGACCCGTTGCCGGATTTTCAATTATAAGAGCAATATGCCCCCACCAGAAATAAAGCTCGTCGCCGGGTCCAATCACCGCGACTTTCACCGTCAGATCATCGCCGCTTATCTGCGCAAAGCATGACAAACAGCACAGAAACACAAGAAAAAAAAACAGAAGAACTTTTTTGCTCATTAAACCAGTGTGCATTATCTTTAAATGTTTTTCAATTGCTTTTGGCTTTGCGCAGATTAAGCGCGAGATTAACTTCCGCTATGCTGATGCCGAGCCGCGAAGC
>WQTB01000039.1 GCA_009786495.1 Treponema sp. | reverse complement strand
AAACATCTGGTCTGCGATTATCAGAACCGGAGCTCTGGCAAAAAAAACAATTACCGGGACGGAAAGCGCAATCAATACCGCCGAAATAACCGTTAATATTTTATATTTTTTTTTCATGCCGGTACGGTCAGTATAACATCAATATTGAGAATTAAAAATGGTAAAAATGTCGCCGGGTACTGTTTATCAGATGTATATCTGCTTGACCAAACCATAAAAAAACCACTAATATAGAATATAATCATTTAAGGAGCGGAAAATGACAAGTTATAAAGAACTGGGTCTTGTAAATACNAAAGACCTTTTTAAAAAAGCGGTTTCCGGCGGATACGCGCTTCCGGCGTATAATTTTAATAATATGGAGCAGATGCAGGCCATTATTCAGGCATGCGTAGAGACTAAATCCCCTGTAATTCTGCAGGTTTCGTCAGGTGCGCGCAAATACGCGAACCAGAACATCCTTCGCAATATGGCGCGCGGCGCTGTGGAATACGCTCACGAGCTTGGGCATGACATCCCCATCGTTTTGCACCTTGACCACGGCGATTCCTTTGAAATCTGCAAAGACTGCATCGAAACGGGGTTTTCATCTGTGATGATTGACGGCTCCCATTTTTCGTACGATGAAAATGTCGCGCTGACAAAAAAAGTGTGCGAATTCGCGCACTCGCAGAAGGATTATGTAACAGTCGAAGGAGAGCTTGGAGTTCTCGCTGGAGTGGAAGACGATGTTTCTTCGGAACACAGCCATTATACGCAGCCAAGCGAAGTTATCGATTTTGTGAATAAAACAAAGGTCGATTCGCTGGCGATTTCGATCGGTACAAGCCACGGAAGAGCGAAGTTTAAACCTGAGCAATGCACAAGGGACGCAAACGGCATCCTTATCCCGCCTCCGCTTCGTTTTGACATCCTTGAAGAAATCGAAAAGAAAATCCCGGGCTTCCCGATTGTGCTTCACGGCTCCTCTTCTGTGCCAATCGAATATGTGCATATGATCGAAAAATTCGGCGGAAAACTCAGCGATTCTGTCGGCATCCCCGAAGATCAGTTAAGAAAAGCGGCGAAAAGCGCGGTTTGCAAGATCAACATTGATTCAGACGGACGCCTTGCGATGACTGCTTTAATCCGNAAAGTTTTCTATGAAAAACCGGATGAATTTGATCCGCGCAAATACCTCGGGCCTGCGCGNGATGAACTTAAAAAACTTTACGCGCATAAAAACCAGAACGTGCTTGGGTCGGCCGGGCAGGCGTAATTGCATTAACAGCGTAAACATTGCGGCGGTTTACGGCATTTTAACATAATTTTAGGGTTATCTTTTAATGAAAAAAAACATCTCGGTTCTGCCTGTATTGCTGAAAAGGAACATAAGCCTTGCCACAAAAGTTACGCGCACTTTTTATAAGATCGGCAAGGCGCATCTTTTTCCGAAAAAGAATTACGGATACAATCATTATAAAAATCTCGCGCTGGTTTATTTCAAGCTGACAGGCGCCTGTAATCTGCGCTGCGTCATGTGCGGACAGTACGGCGAAAAAGGCAACATGAAATCCTGCGCCGCCGGTGAAAGNAAAAAAACNCTTCCGCTTGAAACATGGAANAATTTTATCGATCAGATTGCGCCTTCAAAACCAACCATATACGTCTGGGGCGGAGAGCCGTTTTTGTATCCTGACATCATGCCGTTATGCAAATACATGGTGGATAAGGGGCTTGTTATAAGCGTNAACACNAACGGCACGCTGATGGAAAAACACGCGGAGCAGATTGTCCGCGACAAATGGGCGGCCCTTTTTATTTCGCTTGACGCGTTCCGGGATGTAAATGACGAACTTAGAGGCAGGGGATCATACGATAAGGTAATCGCGGGGATAAAGGCGATCAACGCGGAAAAACAAAAACAGAAAAGCAAGTACCCGGTTTTAAGCCTTGTAACTGTCGTAACAAACAAGAATTACGCAGACCTTGACAATCTTGCCCGCGCGAGCAGGGAGTACTCACTTGATCTTCATATTTATAATCTGGGAACATATACAAACGACAGCATTGTAGAAATGCAGAAACNGTTTATGAAAGAAAAACTTGAAACGGACATTGACTGCCTTGACGCGTACAACACGGGTTACAATCTTGGGATTGACGGACAAAAGCTTCACGGGATACTGTCGAACATTCAAAATGTAAATTACGGACATCCGATAATTACGGTTCCGGCTCTTAATCCCGAAAAAACGCATACCTATTACGCGGAACTTAAAACGCCTGTGCGCAATCACTGCGTTGTGCCGTGGTGCCAGGCAAATATAAATTATAACGGCGACGTGCATTTTTGCGCTGATTATACGGATTACATTNTGGGCAACATCACNGAAAAAACGTTAAAGGAAATTTTTAACGGAGAACGGGCGAACCTGTTCAGGAANACGATACATGAATGCGAAGGCGGAATGTTCCCGGGCTGCCTTCGGTGTTATCAAAANATGNTATTCGGAAAAAAAGTTAAGGGATATTGATATGGACGAAATTAAATGGNTNTGGAATCACATGAAGGGAAAAAGATTTTTTTTCCTCGGCGGGCTTTTCCTTGCGGCGTTTACGGCGGGAATCCGCGTAATAAATCCCATGCTGGGACAGCATATAATTGACGACGTTGTAACGCCCGGAAATCCGGCTCCGCTTATACCGCTTCTTGTTACAATGATGGCTGTTCAGCTTATCCGCCTTGGTCTGCGTTATGTGATGGTCATATTGATGGAAAAATCCAGCACAAGCGTAATGACCGATGTTCGAAGCGAGATGTATAAAATTGTTCAATGGCAGGATTTCCGGTTCCTCGGACGCTTTCCGACAGGCAACCTGATGACGCGCATGACGCAGGACCTTGAAATGGTCCGCCATTCAGTCGCGTGGATTTCATACATGATTGTTGACGCGATTGTGCTTTTTTTATCGACATTTGTTTTTTATATGTATATAAACTGGCGTCTTGCGCTTTGCCTTGTAGCCGTGACTCCGTTTATTTTATACATCAGCCGCAGGTTTGTAAAAAGAATCCGTCCGCGCTTTCGTCTTTTAAGGCAGAAACTTACAGACCTTGGAACCGCCGTAACGGAGAACATTGACGGCAACCGCGTTGTAAAGGCGTTCGCGCGCGAAGAACATGAAAAAGAACATTTTGAAAAGTATAATTCCGATTACAGAAACACAAGCTGCGAAAACGCCTTGATCGTCGCAAAATACCAGCCGCTCCTTGAAACGGCAAGCCAGTCCCTGATGGTTATAATGCTCGCTGTCGGCGGAATCTTCCTTATTAAGGATTTTATCACAGCGGGCGAATACATGGCGTTCTCTTCGCTAACATGGGCGTTATCCGCTCCCATGTGGATGCTTGGGCCCCTTCTTGCGGACTTTGAAAGATTTTCAACATCAGCAAAAATGGTGCGCGAAGTGACAGAAGCTCCGAAAGGAATCAGCGACATATCGGGCGCAGTTGATATTGCGAAAAAGCCGGCGGGAAAAATCGAATTCAGGGACGTTAAACTTTCGATTAACGAGTCTATCATCCTTGAAAACATAAACTTTACAGCGGAAGCCGGTTCTACAATCGGCATACTCGGAAGCACAGGCGCGGGAAAAACATCGCTTGTAAACCTTTTAACGCGTTTTTACGAGCCTGATTACGGCGCGATACTTCTTGACGGCGAAGATATAAGACGATTCACATTGACGTCGTTAAGGCGTTACATAGGACTTGCGATGCAGGATGTATTTTTGTTCTCCGATTCTGTCAAGGGCAATCTTTCATACGGCAGTCCCGACATGAACGAAGAAAAAATTATTTTGCGCGCGAAACAGGCGGACGCGGACAGGTTTGTAAGGGAAATGAGCGGCGGTTATGAGACACTGGTCGGCGAGCGCGGAGTCGGGATTTCAGGCGGACAAAGGCAGAGGATCGCTCTTGCGCGCGCGCTTGCGATTGAGCCTTCAATCTTAATTCTTGACGACACAACATCGGCTGTGGACAGCGAAACAGAGCAGTATATCCAGAACGAATTAAAGAGCCTTGATTTTCCATGCACAAAAATCATTATCGCGCAGAGAATTTCCTCTTTCAGGGGAGCCGATTTGATTCTTGTAATGGACAAAGGACGCATAATAGAGCGCGGCACTCACAACGAGCTGCTTGCATCTAAAGGTTTTTATTATAACATCTGGAAATTGCAATATAACGCCGGAATCGAAGCAATGGAGGCAATATAATGCTGCGGCGAAAAAAACAGGAACAAAAAACAGGCAAAGAGCAAAACCGCTACGATGTCGACGAATACCTTGACGAAAAAGTAAGCCTTTTTAACATAAAACGCGTTGTAGGCTATCTTATAAAGGCGCAGGGGCCACTTAAAAAATCTCTTTTATTCAGCATCATGGCGTCATTAGCTTCGCTTGTAGGCCCGTTGTTTGTAAAAGAAGCCCTTGATAACGCGGTTCCAAACAAGGATATACGCCAGCTTCTTATAATGGCGTTATTTTTAACAGCGTCGATAGTCGTAAGCATTGCGTTAGGTGCAATCAGGAACATCCTTGTCGCAAGGGCGGGAGCCGGAATTATTCACGACATCCGCTACGATCTTTTTTCGCACCTTCAGAAGCTTTCTTTCAGCTTTTATGACAGCCGCCCCCACGGAAAAATTTTCGTGCGTGTAGTACCGTATGTAAACAGCGTTTCTGACGCGCTTTCCAACGGCATTATCAACTTTATTATAGAAGTTTTAAATATTATTTTCATAATATTTTTCATGTACCAGGTAAGCCCCGAGCTTGCCACAATTACAGTATTGGGGCTTCCTGTGTTCGCGCTTTTTATCTGGATTATAAAACCCGCGCAAAGAAAAGCGTGGCAGATGGTGTCAAACAAGAACGCGAACCTTAACGCATACGTCCAGGAATCAATCGACGGGGTAAGGGTAACGCAGGCTTTTAACAGGCAGGATAAAAATCACGGCATAATGGAAAGTCTTACAAACGAGCGCAACAAATCATGGATGAAGGCGATCTATATTTCAAACACGGTCTGGTTTTCCACGGAAACCATCAGCCAGATTGTTTTTTCTTTTGTTTATATCATGGGCGTTTACTGGATGAACCCGATGGCAAGTTTCGGGATGCTGCTTGTTATGGGAAACTACGCATGGCGTTTCTGGCAGCCGATAATCAACCTTGCGAATATTTATAACACTTTTATCACAGCGATGGCTTACCTTGACAGAATTTTCGACACGATAGCGGAGCCTGTAACAATACAGGATGTTCCTAACGCCGTTGAAATTCCGTTTGTCAGGGGTCATGTCGAATTTAAAAACGTAAGCTTCAGTTACGATAAAACGCGCAATGTTCTTAGCAATGTTAGTTTTGAAGCGCACCCCGGGCATAGCATCGCGATAGTAGGACCTACAGGCGCCGGAAAAACAACCATCGTAAATCTGCTTTCGCGTTTCTATAATATTGAAGAAGGCACTGTTCTGATTGACGGCCAGGACATAATGAAAGCTACTTTAAATTCGCTAAGAAGGCGGATGGGAATAATGCTTCAGGACAGCTTCCTTTTTACGGGTACCATCGCGGACAACATCCGTTACGGGAAACTTGACGCCACAGACGAAGAAATCCGCGCGGCCGCGCAGCTTATCGGCGCCAACAGCTTCATAGAAAAACTTCCCGAAGGCTACAACACAAAAATAACGGAGCGCGGCGGCGGAATTTCTTCAGGTGAAAGACAGCTTTTAGCTTTTACCCGCACGCTTATTTCCAACCCGCGGATTTTAATTCTTGATGAAGCGACAAGCAGCATCGACACAGGGACTGAACAGCTTGTGCAGCAGGGAATTCAAACCTTAATGAATGGGCGCACTTCATTCATAATCGCGCACCGCCTTTCCACGATCCGCAACTGCACAAAAATTATGTTCATAAGCGACGGGCAAATCACGGAAAGCGGAACGCACGAAGAATTAATGGCGCTTAAAGGCAGATACTACGAACTTTGCCTTGCGCAGTATAAAGCTTGATGTTTATATATTAAAAGAAAAGGGAATTATGTATGTTATTTCGCTCATATTTACAGATCTATGCCAAATTCTTTCGCGTCATCCATTACCATGACTTCCCAATTGCGGTAACCGAACATCTTTGAAGCGTAATACGACTGCTTCAAAAGCCCGGAACACTCATCATTGTTTCCAAGATAATATAGACAATGAGCTTTATACGCGGTTACCAAAGGCAAAAGGCGGTTTTTGAAGGGAAAATGCACTAGTTGACAAAATCAAATTTTTGGTATATCCTTAACATATATTATTTTAAGGAGATTGAACATGATTAGAAAGTTGTTATTGTCATTGTTGTTGTTCTTGTTAGTGGTTCTTTTTGGATCATTTTCCAGTATTACGATTTCTGGCGGATTTCCTATGTAATTACCATTTCTACAAAGGTGATTTTTGGCAGCTTGACTGTAGCCCAAAATTTAGATAAAATCGGGCTTTCTGCTTTTATCGCAGACGTTGCTTTAGAAGCAGGAACATTTTGGGTGTTCTTAATTTATCTTTTGTTCTCTAAAGTAGACCGGCTGCACAAGTATAGTATGCCGTTGTTGGGTTTTATCGCAGGTTCGCTTGTTTCAGGATAATACCTTAATTCGACTCTGCGGATTTTTACAGTTCCAAACCAAGATGAATTTTGGCGAAATTTTTTATCTTATCGCTCCAGTTGTGGAAATCGAACATCTTTGAAGCATAATACGACTGCTTCGCAAGCTCAATACACTCAGGCATCACACGCTCAAGGCACCCCTCTTTTTCTCCCCAATTAAACATATTTTGAGACTTATAAGCAATTATCAAAGGCAAAAGGCGGAAAACCCCTGTTTCCTTGCATACTTCCGCCGCGCGGTCGCACATATCAAGAGCTTCCTTATATCTTTTGGCATAGGCAAGAAGCGTAGCAAGAGCGTAGACAACGCTGGCGTAATATTCCCCTTTGGATTCCTTGTCAATGTTGGTTTCCTCGAAGTTCTTTTTTAAAAGGCTCAGTACCTCGATACCGTCTTCAAGACGCCCGTTATCACGGTAGACCATCGCGGTAAGATTTATTATGCGCACATCCTGCTTGGAAAGATAATATTTATCTATGTCTTTTTCATTATATTCAGGGATACTGATTTTCATCGCTTCCATAAGCATTTCATGCACGCTTTGCAGATCTTCTTTTTTGTGTAAAGCGCACATCGCTTTATTTAATAAAATATACTGCCTGTTAACGCGCTCCGCCATAAATTCGCTGTCTGCTTCCAGCGTTTTAATTATCGCTTCAGCTTTTTCGGTCCTTTCAGCCTGATCTTCATATATGCTTTCTGTTTTTATTAAAGCGTAAAGTTCATCCATCGTTTTATGGATATCTGCGGTTCTTTTATCAACGGCGATATCGATATTGCCGGGGTTATACCCAAGCCTTTCAAGCAGCATCTCGGTTGTGCTTTTATTAGGCGTAGTCTGCCCGTTTTCTATCCTTGACAATGTTGACTGTTCAATCACAGGATACGCAAGTTCCTCCTGCGTTATCCCCTGCTGAATACGGAGTTTTTTTATTAGTGTTCCAATATTTACAAGCGGCATTTAATTTAATACACCATCGCGGTGAGTACGGCGTCTATCCAGACATTCGCTTCGTCAGGATACTGCGATCTGAATGAAAGAAATACGATTAAAGCCTCCCTGTAATTCGCGGTATAATATAGAGCCTGGCCAAGATAGAACCGGGCGCGCGCTTCAATTTCTTTTGACCTTGGCAGTGAAAGGTAATGCTGCAGGCTGACGCGCGCGGTTTCCCATTCAAACTTTAAAAAATATTCCATTACAATCTGAATCAGCGCCGAATCTTCGCCGCCTGCCGGAGCCGCAAGATCAACTGTGAAGACTCGCGGATTTTTTAGAACAAGCGGCGCTTTTACAGGTATTTGCGTATTACGCAGCGTTTCGGAAGTCTGCGCGCTTAAAGGCGTATGATTGGGAATATCCGCGATAAATAGCCCGCCGGAAATTGTATCACGTAACGTAAGGATTGGAAGCGGTATCGGACGAATCGCTCTTTCCTGATCCTGCCCGCTGATCGTTACAGCCGATACAGTCGCATTAATACCGGGCTTTATTCCCATGTTTCCGCTTGCGATGTCGTCTTCAAAAATAATCGCGTAATACCATGAAATGCCGGGAACGGGAAAATCAACAAATGGAGAAACAATTCCCGACTGTACAATGACGGCGTTAAGCAAATCCTGCGGACTTTGAACAGGCTGAGTACTGCGGTAAAGAATCGCGTTTCTTGCGGCTGCGCCCGATGAATCAAAAGTAATAACCGCTCTCTCCCCTTCCATTACAGCTTTTAAATTGTAAATCCCNCTGACAGAATCCGCAGGCAGGGAATCAGAAGCCAAATAAAACCTTTCTTCATCTTCGTTTCCATTGATCAAACCGGGTATTAAACTTGCNCTATTAACGCGGGGAATTATATTATCATACCATTGTCCCCGAAGATCGCTTGCCGCGATAAAGTAATAAAGATTTTCCATATCGTCAGCGTCGTCGATGTAATACTGCTCCCCGTAATTTACAACCACAGGCCGGATATTCGCAGGAACCGATCCGCCGAAAGGACGCGCGGATCTGAAAATATAGACAGGGCCCTTCGCGTCAGGCGAGTCAACCCATGTAATCCTGATTAAATTGGAACGCGCTTCAACGTTTATTTGCGTAACATGCGGCGCGTATTCAATA
>WQTB01000038.1 GCA_009786495.1 Treponema sp. | reverse complement strand
GCGACGGATGCTTTTATTTCCAGTTCCATCTTCATCGATTCAATTATACAGATTGTCACTCCGGCCTGAACGCTTGCGCCTTCGCCTACAGAGTAACGAAGAACAGTGCCGGCGACAGGCGCTGGTATAACTGTACCGCCGCCTGATGACGAAGCTACAGCAGACGGAGCTGCGGGTGCAGGAGCAGCCGCTGGAGCGCTGACCGGAACAGCCACGCCGCCGATTTCTGCGATTGGCTGTTTGGAAGCGACCTGCGTGCCGATTGCCGCGATGAAATGCAGTTTTCCGTTGGCTGTCGCTTTTATTTCCAGTTCCATTTTCATGGATTCAAGTATAAGTATTGTTTCGCCGGATTTTACTTCAGCGCCGTTTTGCGCTACATAACGAAGCACAGTGCCTGCGACAGGCGCGGGAATTGTCACCGTTCCGCTTCCGCCTGAGGCCGCCGCTAAAGGCGCACCGCCTGATACAGCCGCCGGAGCGACTGCTACAGTTCCCGCCGGAGCGACAACTACATCGTAATTTGCGCCGTTTACGTTCACTGAATAGCGGGCTGCCTGTCCCGGCGATGCAGCTGGAGCCGACTGAGTTTCCGCTTCAGGTTTAAAGACGACAGGACCGTTAGCGCGTTTTTTAAAGAAGTCAGGAGCTACCTTCGGGAACATCGCATAGGTTAAAACATCCTCAGGCGTAACAGTTGACGCGCCTAAAAGTTTTTTGGTTTCTTCTTCAAGCTTGCCGTACTCCGCCGGAATATCATCGGCCGGGCGATGGGTAATTTCTTTTTCCATCTTAAGCGCTTCAAGAGCTTTTTTTACGACATCGGGATTTTTCGGCGCGGGGCANGCTCCGTATTTTCCGGCGGCCAAATCCTGGAACTCGCCTGAAAGTTTGTTGTAACGCCCGAAAAGCACATTGAACACAGCCTGCGTTCCGACAATTTGGCTTGTCGGCGTTACAAGCGGCGGGAAACCAGCGTCTTTCTGGACAACGGCGATTTCNTTTAACACATCGTCGATTTTGTCGGANGCTCCCTGTTCTTTAAGCTGGCTTTCAAGGTTGCTTAACATTCCGCCGGGAACCTGACTCGCGAGAATTCGCGTATCAGCGCCGAGGAAGCTCGATTCAAANTTTTTGTAGTTCTTGCGGATCTCGCGGAAGTACGCGGCGATNTCGAGTAACAGATTGTTGTCAAGACCNGTGTCATATTCGGTGCCTTTNAAAATTTCCACCATTGTTTCTGTCGGGCTGTGGCTTGTTCCCATCGACATCGACGAAATTGTCGTGTCAAGAATTTCCGCTCCCGCTTCCGCGCACTTTGTAAGCGTCGCGACAGACATGCCTGTTGTCGCGTGCGTATGGATTTCTATTGGAAGGTTTGTTACTTTTTTAATCGCCTTTACAAGATCGTATCCTTCGTAGGGTTTTAAAAGCCCTGCCATATCTTTAATACAAATTGAATCAGCTCCGATATCGATAAGCTGTTTGGCGAACTCCGCGTATTTTTCAATTGTGTGGAAAGGCGTTACCGCGTAGGAAATTGTCGCCTGAATGTGCTTGCCGGTTTTTTTTGCGGCCTGCGCTGCTGTTTTAAAATTGCGCGGATCGTTTACCGCGTCGAAAATGCGGAAAATGTCAACGCCGTCTTTCGCCGCGTACTCGACAAATTTCGCGACAACATCATCGGCATAGTGCCTGTAGCCGAGCAGATTCTGTCCGCGCAGCAGCATCATTATTTTTGTATTTGGAAGGGCGGCTTTTAATTTTTTAAGCCTTTCCCACGGATCTTCATTTAAAAACCTGATGCAGGAATCGAACGTAGCTCCGCCCCAGGCTTCAAGCGCGAAGAAACCCGCCTTGTCGAGTTTTCCGCAGATTGGAAGCATATCCGCAGTGACCATGCGGGTAGCAAACAATGATGATGCGCGTCACGCAGAACTAAATCGGTTAATTTAACTTTTGGCATTTTTTCCTTCCTTATTTATTTGTTTTTCTGTATTCATTGACAGCGGCGGAAATCGCGGCTGTTACCGCTCCGTCATTTCCCGCTTTTATGGCGGAAGGCGCGGCGGAGGTCAGTCTTTCTTTATCAGCCGCCGCGAACTTGGCGTCTATTCCCTTGCCGAGCGTATAAAGCAGTAAAATCATCGCTATAAAAATAACTGCCATCATTACCAATTGGAACGCATCCTTGTTTGCGAACATATCCATTAAAGTCATAATTCCCCCTGTTTATATAATCATATCCAAAATTTCACAATTTTTCAAGTAAAAATAAGCCGTTTCCAAAAACGCGAAACTCCGGTAAAAAGATTTCGGAAAAGCCCCGGAATTACTTCAGTTTTTTTCTCAGCTTGCGGCGTCTGTTCCGCCCGGCGTTTGATTCGTCGGCGTATTTTATTTTGACATTGACAGGATCATCATATATACGGACAACTTCCCTGCCGGGAAGGCGGGACGCGATTAAAAGCCAGATGACACCGAACAATATCATGAAAAAACATAAAATCTGCCCTGTTGAAAAACTGAAGATGGGATGCGCGTAGGCGGTTGGAAGCGTTGTTTTGACAAATTCGATGCGGTAGCCGAGATCAGCGTCAGGTTCGCGGAAGTATTCTATAATGAACCGGAAAAGGCCGTAGCCAAGAAAATATAATCCTATCAAAAAACCTTTAAACGGTTTTCTGTTGCGGAAGAACCAGATGATTGCCCATAAAACGATGCCTTCAAAAAACGCTTCGTATAACTGCGATGGATGGCGCGGAAGATTTACNNTTGCGTCCGTAATAGCGATGCCNGTTTTTTCAGCGATTTCAGCAACCCAGCTTTCGCCTGCGGGAAGCCTTCGCGCGCCGGGGAAGATCATTCCAAGCGGGCTTGCTGTCGCCCTGCCGTAAAGTTCGGCGTTGGCGAAATTCCCCAGCCGCCCGAAAGTGAAACCAAGCGGGATTGCGGCGGCGAACATATCACCGATTTCGCGGAAATTGAATTTTTTTACTTTGGCGAATATCACTACCGCCAAAAATCCGCCGATTGCGCCGCCGTGNTAACTCATTCCCGAAAGACCTGTGAATCTNCCGTTGCGGAACGGCCAGAAAATAAGCCACGGCTGNCTTCTGTAAAGATCGCTTGTTTCATAAACCAGCGTGGCNAAAATCCTTGCTCCCGCGAGAAGCCCGATAATCCCCCATAAAAAAAGACCGGTAAGATCGTCCTCTGTCATCGGAAATTTTCTTTCTTTTACCTGCCTGCGGTATATTAAATACGCGACAGCAAATGCGACGATATACATGACGCTGTACCAGCGGAAAGGCAGCCCCGGTATTATTTCAGGCTTTAGCCATGAAGGGTAATAAGTTGTCAAAAACGGCATATCTTCCCCATTATAACTTTACGCCCTGCTGCATGGCTTTTGTAATTTTCATTTTTAAAAAGTTATTTTCTTTTTTTAATTTTGAAATTTCAAACTGCTGCGATTTTACGGTCTCGATTAAATCGCCCTGACTCATAGCGCCTGAATGAAGAAGGTCTTCGATGTATTCCATTTTTGAATCGAAATCAACTTCCGCTTCCATTTCCGCTTCCTGAAAACTGTCTTCGATGTGTTTTTCGTCGGGAGTAAAATCGTCATCCGGGGTTTCAAGAATTTTATCGGCGATTCTGTAAATTGCCTGCGATAAAATTGACTGCGGCTTGTAAAGGACAATCGGAAGCCTTGACGCAAGAGCGGTGTCCTGGACTACGTCACGGTAGATGATTCCAAGGTGTTCAATCTGAAGGTCAAGGTACTCTTCGCATGAACGGCGGATCTTCATCGCGACGTCGGCGTTTTTGGGTTCGTCTACAAGGTTCATGATAAGTCTCGGGCTGAGCTTGCCGAGCCGCTCGATAAATTTTTCGTGTGAAGCCGGATCGATATTTTTGATTTCGGGCAGAAGTTTTGGAATGTAAAGTTTTGAATGACCGGCGCCGTCCTTGCGNATTTTTTCCAGATAGGAACGCGCAGGGGATCCCTTTGCGCACGAGCTAAGCATCAGGCGGAACACTGTGTTTTTTAAAAACACATACGCGTTTAACACAGCCGTTACCGCGGGTGCGGAAACAACGATGCCCTGATTTGATAAAAGAAAGAAATCCAGAATTGAAAGATGCGTTCCCGCGCCAAGGTCAAGGACAAGAATATCGGTGTCTTCCTTTAACGCGAGAAGCCTTTTTACAAGCGCCTTCCTCTGGTTAACGGAAAGATTCGCGGTCCCGGGGATTTCATTGTCGCCAGGAATAAAACGCAGTCCGCGGATATCAGTCTCCGCGATAACATCGTTAAAATTAGATTTGGTATTGTTAAGAAATGTGCCTATGCCTGTTTTGGGCGCCTGATTGCCAAGAACAAGATGCAGATTCGACGCTCCCAAATCCAGGTCTGCAAGAACAACCCGCTGACCTGACTGCGCGAAAGCCACAGACAAATTCGCCGACACAAGCGACTTCCCCACTCCGCCCTTTCCGCTTGCGATTGGTATTATACGCATTATTTATCCTCCAGTTCCGGCGCAATCTGCGGCGAACTAATTTGTACAGTATTCAAAATTGAAGCAGCCCGCGCTGTTTGTATTTTCAAATTCCTTCTTATCATCAGAACTGCCGCCAGTGAAAAAAAATCAACGCTTAAAACAAAACTTTCGATCATTGTAACCTGTCTGGTTATTATAGACCAGCCCAGCAGCATGAAAATACCCGTGAATTTTCCGGCGATAAAAAGAGGCAAATAAACGCTGTAACGTTTGGAATCGATCAAGATGAACAAAGCCATCAGAATGTACAGAACCCCCGGCGCCGTAAATATGACTTTTACCGAAAACCCGCCGCCTTCCTGCATATAAAGCGTAAGAGCAAGAATCATTATCCTTAAAAATTCAAATATAAAAAGCCCGCATTTAATGAGCTTGATAATCTTCATATATTATAGAAAATAATATGCAAAATGGGAAAATTCAAGTAGCGGGAATTGCACGATAATAAAAGAAACTATTTTAAAACAACCGCAATTAATACTGGAATTATGGATTATTTTATATTAAAATTATAACGAGGTGTTCCATGAAAATTAAAAGATTATATTTTGTTTTAATTATTATATCGATCTTTTTATCCGGCTGCGAGCAGCCGCCGCTTGCGGAAATGGAAAGCGCCAGGGAAGCTGTTTTCAGGGCGGAAAATGACGAGAACGCCGTGCTGTACGCGGCGGAAACGCTGGCGCGCGCAAGAAGCGCCATCGATCTGATGCAGCAGGAAGCCGATTCAAAGCGTTATGAAGCCGCAAAAACCCATGCCGCGGAAGCGGTAGCGGCGGCAGAAAAGGCGATAGCTGACGGCAGAGCCGGCTCGCAGAGAGCGGGAGTTGGTTCAATATCGCTGATTTCAGGGCTCAGGCAGGAAATAGAAGAAACATCCAAAAACGTGAGCAGCGCGCGTTATGCGCTAATGGATCTTGATTATGACGCGCTGGACAGAAGAATAATAAACGCGCATAACGAAGCCGATCGCGCGGAATTTGATCAGGCTGCCGGAAAGTATCAAGACGCAATTGACAGAGCCGCGGCAATCCGCGCTGACCTTGCGAACATCAATCAGATGGTAGCTAACGCCGCTGTCATAAGGAAGAAATAAACCGCTTTCTTCTGCTCCTTTACCCTTACAGAAATAAAAAAAGCTGTCCGGAATTTCCGGACAGCCTGTGTAACTATTTTTAAAAATTCTTAAAACGCGAAACCGATTCCTGCATAAGGCACAAAGCCAAACCGGGTTTCAGAGACCTCTTCATAATTATAATAACCACCGGAAGAATAACCATAATTATAAACATAATTCCTTACTTGTTTTGTTCCAAATAATATAGGCAGTTTTAATCCGGCATGTATGAAAAAACTGCCTTTCTTTCCCGGATCAAATCTTACGCCTACTTCNGGTGTAAGACCNATTCCTTCCAGAACATCGTAATCATTGTAATTAATAAAGTTATAATCAAAACTTCCAAGATAACCAAAACCCATTCCAACAAATAAAAAATCAACAGGAAAGAATTTAATTGTAATGGATCCTCCCCAAAATTCCGTATCGAACAGTATATTATAAAATCCGTTGAATCCTATGGATAGTTCGCGGAAAAGCATAACATCAATATCCATGCCGCCGCCAAGAAAACCGGCATAGCCTGTGATCCAGATATTTTGAGCGAATGCCGCGCCTGAGATAATCACTGCCAGAATAAGGAGTAATAAAAATTTCTTTTTCATCATTTACCTTCCGAAAAGGCCGCCAAAAAAGTTTCCGCTTGAATCGCCGCCGCTTAGGCTTGTAGATGATGTTGAATTGGATGATGTCCCGCTGTTAAGGATCGGAGCCTGCGACGCTGTAGATGATGTTATTATCCATTCCTGCTGATTCGTTGTAGTTGTGGATGAATCCATTAAAGTTGTTGTGTATTTTATCGCAAGCGCAGAGCCGAACCATGTTTCATTTCTGTGTATTGTTGTTTTTGTGTCAACTGTATCGGATCTGAGCACCTGTCTGTAATCAATTACAACATTGATAATCGCGTCCGCGCCGAGCTCTTTCGCTTCTTTCAATAACGCCTGATATGTAAATGTTTCGCCGTTAAAATATTCATCAGGATTCAGTTCAAATGACTGCTCTGTAAAAATAAGCCCAAGACCGTTAAAATCTTTAGCGGGCGTAATTACCTGAAGACCGAACGTGTTTCCCCTGTGACCGTAATCCAGCGACAGATTCGCTGTTGTTGTTCCGCACGATGAAACCAGCAACGCCGAGAGGATCATCGCAAATACAAATAAGATTGATGTTTTATTTTTCATTTATTTCTCCTAATAATTTAAAATTTTTACCTTCCAAAGAGGCTTCCGAAAATTCCGACGCTGCTGTTTGAACTGCTGCCGGACGGCGTACTTATTGTGTTTGATGAAGACGCCGGAGTTGAATCTGCCGCTGGTGAAGACACCGGAGCTGAATCTGCTGCTGTTGATGAAGAAGATTGCGTACTTACGCCGTTAAGTATCGGCGTCTGCGATGCTGTAGATGATGTTACTATCCACTCCTGCTGATTTGTCGTAGTTGTAGATGAATTCACTAATGTTGTTGTGTATTTTATTGCTAGCGCCGAACCGTACCATGTTTCATTTCTCGTTGTCTTTGTTTCGGTATCGACTGTATCAGATCTTATTACCTGTCTGTAATCAATTACAACATTGATAATCGCGTCCGCACCGAGCGCCTTCGCTTCTTTTAATAGCGCCTGATACGTAAATGTATCGCCTCTGAAATATTCATCGGGATTAAATTCAAACGACTGCTCTGTAAACACAAGCCCAAGACCGTTAAAATCTTTCGCGGGCGTAATTACCTGAAGTCCGAATGTATTGCCCCTGTGGCCGTAATCCAGCAGCAGATTTGCCGATGTTGTTCCGCATGATGAAACCAGCAATACTGCAAGAACTACAGTAAAAATAAAAAAAACAGATACTTTATTTCTCATGTTTTTTACTCCTAAAATTACATATATAGATTTATTAGCTGTTAATACGGCAAAGGCCGCAATGTATTATTGCAGGTTAAACAGCTTATCGCCTGCCTGTGTCCTTTAATAACTCAAGTTATCCATAATGAATCTTCTTCATNNTAATCCTCCTTTATGATTGTTCCCAAATTTTTTCAGATTAAGACTATATTGGAAAACATAATTTAAATCAATTCTTTTTTTCAAAAATAATAACAATCNATCCCGCATAGCTTAAATTTTGTTTCTTTGCTATTGTAATAGCATGGCAGGTAAATTTAGACAAACTGCAANANGNCTGACATTAGTGCTCATAGGCGCTGTCCTTATGGCTGTTAATATTAATACCTTTGTTAACGCAGGCGGAATTCTTCCTGGCGGTTTTACGGGTCTTACTCTTTTAATTCAGGAAATTTGCCTGCGCTACTTTCAGCTTCATGTTCCTTTCAGCGTTATCAATTATACGCTTAATATAATTCCCGCCGCCATTTGCTTTAAATATATCGGCAAAAAATTTACGCTTTATTCGGTATTGATGGTTTTTGTCAGCAGCCTGCTTACGGATTTTATGCCGTCCATGTTTACAGGTTTTCTTGCTACGCATGATGTTCTGCTTTCCGCTGTTTTCGGCGGACTTCTTAACGCGATTGCGACAAGCCTTTGTCTTCACGCGGACGCGACATCAGGCGGAACTGATTTTCTCGCGATTTTATTTTCTGAAAAATACCGGAGGGACGCGTGGAATTATATACTTGCGATTAATTTCGTAATTCTTACAGCGGCTGGAATTCTTTTCGGAATTGACAGGGCGCTTTATTCGATTATTTTCCAGTTTGTTACAACGGTAGCGCTTAAAACATTCTACCGTAATTATCAGCAGAGAACGCTCCTTATAATCACCAATAAACCTGATGAAATATTTAAAAAGATCAGCGAGCTTACAAACCACGGCGCGACGTTGATCGAATGCACCGGCAGTTACGACATGAATAAAAGGACAATGCTTTATTCTGTTGTTACGGCAAGCCATGTAAGAAAACTTATTACCGCGCTCAAGCAGATTGATCCTGAGGCATTCATAAATGTTTTAAAAACCGAACAGCTTAACGGCAGATTCTACCAGCGTCCGAAAGATTAAAGTNTATCGCAATAATGTTTCCGCCGCAGTCAGTATCCTGTTGACAAAANNGCATTTTAAAATTATAGTTAGACTAGTCAGANTTATAGGAGCTTATTATGAAGGTATCTGTAAAAAATAAACCAAGACCAAAAAACAAAAGAGAATGGCAGTTACAGGAAGCCAAAGCGATGTTCAGCGAAGTGGTCAAAAAAGCCATGACAAAACCGCAGATTATTACAGTGCACGGCGAAAAAAAAGCGGTTGTTATTTCATATGAAGAATATGCCGGTTTAACTGTTCCAAAACAGTCGCTG
>WQTB01000037.1 GCA_009786495.1 Treponema sp. | reverse complement strand
TGGAGTTTGTCATATTTTTGAGCCGCGCAGGATTCGAACCTCCGACCACCGCCTTAAAAGGGCGATGCTCTACCGACTGAGCTAGCGGCCCAAGATTCTTAAAAACTTTTATTTTTACAGAATCAATTTATATATATTAAAAATTCAGGAAAAAATCAAGGGGTTATCCCGGTTTTCATACAGGCGGCCTGTTTTTCAGGTCAAATTCCTTTTTTTCGATTTGATCTTTTATAACGCCAAGTTCGTCAAGCAGGGATCTGATTTCTATTGTTTCGCGGTCTACGACCGTTTGTCCCTTGTCCGCGAATATAATGTATGTTTCATTGCCAAGACGCGTCAGGAGTTTCTGAGCTTGATTTTCAAGCTGTTTGATGTCCCACATTAAGATTCCGCGTTCGCCCAGGTCCTGAGCTTTCGCGCCTGCTTTTACCGCGAATTCCTTTGATGCCGTAAGCCCCTGTTCCAGCATGGCTTTCATTCTTTCACTAAATGTCATAATTACCCCTTTGTATTATTTTATTTTCGTTTTATTCCAAGGATGGTCAGATCATCGTACTGCTCATCTTCCATAACATGAGTATAATACATATACGCTGAATTTTCAGGATATTCGCGCGTATGCGAACAATAACGCCTGTACTGAAGGAAATGGTTTTTTAGAAATTCATCAACTTTCTTGTCTACAAGCACGCGCGAATCTTCACCCGCTTTTACAGGCTTGTAACAGCGGAACATTTTTTCCACCGAGACCATTGCCATGATCACGTCTTCGACATTGCCGCCTTCGCAGGTTGAAAAATCAAACTGAAGATCGCTTTCCTGCGCGGCGCCTGTGTCTTCGGGGTTATGGAATTTGTGAAGCGTATAAACTTCGCGCGCCATTACAGCGTTGATTATCGCTTCTACGCGTTCAGGCGTCATTTCTTCGTCAGCCTGTCCGCAGAGATGGTTTTCATGTTCAGTATCGACGGGGCCTGCCGTGCAGATTATTTCCTTATAATTTTGATCGCGGAATTTGCGTTTCGCTTCTTCAATGCCGTCAGTGTACAGGAACAGAATATCGCCCTTGTCCAGCTGAACTGTCTGCACCTTGTAGCCGCCTGATGTTTGTATCATAAAGTTGGGAAGAACTCCTGTAGCCGGCGTCTGCGGAAGAGTGAGCGTCTTTACCCTGCTTTCCGATGCGTCATAAAAATGGACGATATTGTCGCCTGCGTTGCAGAAACGGACAACCCCTGTCGCCGAGTCGTAAAGGCATAATGTAAAGGCGGCGAAGCGTCCTTTAAATCCAAGGGTTTCGATAAAGTCATTTATTTGATAAACAAGGTCTTCGATATGAAAACCTTTTTCTGTCGGCTTCCACCGCCTGAAGTGTCCAAGGAACATTGTCGCTACCTGAATCATGATAAGCGCTGCGGGAATTCCCTTTCCCGCGACGTCGCATTTAATTATCGCGTAATAGCGGCCGTCCAAATCCCTATAATCAAAATAATCTCCCGATACGCCCTTTGCGCCTTCGTAATATCCGAAGAAATTTAAATTAGGCGTATGTTTAAGTCCGCTTGTCTTTTTGTTTCCTTCGTTATCAACATCCAGCGGGATAAATTTCTTCTGGATTTCCTTNCCNATTGAAAGATCAGAGGCGGCGATTGCGGCTTTGACAAGCCCGTGCGTCATGTCATTGATTGTATTGCCCAAGATCGCGATTTCATCTTTTGTTTTAATTGTGATTTCAACGCCCGCTAGTTTTGTTTTGTCTTCTGTGTCGCGGATTCTTTCGATATGCCTTACAAGCCTTCTTATCGGTCTGATTATTACAACCGCGAAAGTTAACGCACCGATAATTCCTATCAGCATTACAACTAACGCGACGATGCCGATTGTAATTAATAGCGTTCTTTGCTCGCGTGCGATCGCTTCTACGATTGAATCCAGCGAGATATCCAAACGTATCATACCGCGGAAGAAATTATCATCGGAGTTCTGGCGGAACATTATCGGTTTGTAAAAAGTATAATTCATGTTTCTGTCAGGGCTGATTCTATCTATTGAAAACTCAGGATACGATCCGATTTCCCCCGATATCGATGAAAGTATTTCGTTTATTATTACTTCCTGCGCTGTTATCGCTACCTGAATGTCGTCGCGCAGCCTTTCGCCTTCCGCGTCGGTGCGAAGCGCGTACACAATACCTTCGTCATACAAAGCCCTGACGTTTCTTGATCGTTCAGTTAGCTGTTCCTGAGCAAGGCTGTTATAACGTTCGCTTGTTTCTTCGTATATGCCGCTAAGGTTATCCGTTATGCGCGATACGCCGCTTCGAAGTTCAACTGTATCGATCTTTGATAAAATGTCAGGATCGTTTGACGCCCAGACATGATCCGTGTAAATTGATCCAAGACCGTACCCTGTGATTGTAAGGTAATTCGCTTCAGGAATCGCGGCGGATTGGGCGGGAAGGAACATCAATTCCATTATGCCCCTGTCTCCCATTGATTGAAGCGCGCTTGTCATGTACGAACCCGCGCTTGACGCGATTCCTTCCAGCAGAACCCTTGAACGATCCCACAAACTTTCCAGCAATGTTCTTTGCTGGCTGTTTGTCATCAATATATACATCGGCGTTGAAATCATTACGACTACAAGAAGGATTAGCCCGATAATGAATGACGCGAATTTAAACCGCAGTCCCGCTCCCCTTTTTTGTATCTGAATAATTTTTTGTTTCTTTTCTAATGGCATAAAATCTCCTGTGATGATCGCAAGCGCTTCCTTTTGTATCATCGCGCCTTCTGTAATAACTCCGCCTATGCCGCGGACAACCGCGATAATTCCCAGCGCGCAGAAAATGACGAGTAACGCCGCGAGTATCATGATTGGACTGATTAATCCCTGATTCAATATTGACCATGACGGCTTCCACTGATTTGTGTAATCGCCGAATTTTACGGTTCCTGTTCTTATAACGGAAATCTGGGATGAAGTTGAATACCATCCCCTGCCCGAATGTTCCAGTCTCAGGAGGTAGTAGCCTTCTTCTATGTTGTCAAATTCTATCCCGCCGATTTCCCTGTCTGAAATAATATTAAACGCGTTTGTTATAACACTCGGATATCCGTCGCGTTCCAGAACTATCTGCGTTATTTCGCCGTCTGTGGAAAAACCGCGTCCTGTTATCCGCATTGTAAGAAGTCCCTGCGCGTCCTGCCTTGCGTCAACAAAAGTTACGCTTGTGTACGGTATAAATTTATTTAGTCTGAAAAAAACATTTGACATCTGACCGATGTTTCCGGCCTGATCAACCGCTGAAACCGAAAACGCCCAAATGCCGTTATCCTGATTTGTATAATTTGCGGATAACGATCTTCCAATAATGTTTGAAGGCGGCGCGCTTAAATAAGCGTTTGCAATTTCGATTCTGCCGTCTTCGTTTATCGTCATGCCCGGCTGCGACATTCCAAGATACTGAAGATTCCATGTATAACCTGACACAAAGGGATCGTCTGAAGGCTCCCACATTATGTTAAACGTGTTAGAAAGCATAAACCCCTGTGCGTCAAGTTCAGGTTCAATGATGGAAATCTGCGGCGGCGGAGTAAATTTCCTGTAGTACATGACCCTTGCGGGCTGCGACCAGTTACCGGCGAAATCCAGCGCGCTGACGCTGAAGTACCACGGGCCGTCTTCAAGGGCATTTAGTTCAAGATTTAAATTCTGCGTGTTGCCTGTATTGTAGATCATTACCTGTTCAGGCGGAACTGTGTTTTCATTCCGGCTCCATGACCATGAAAATCCGTAGATGCCTGATGTGTCCGCGGGTATGTTCCACGTTACGCGCGCTCTTTCTGTTCTTCCTGCCTGCGACGGGGTAAAGTTGAGCGCGGTAATGCGCGGGCTTACGACGGATAAATCGGGAGCGAGCATGTAAATGCGGTTTGTGTTTCTTGCNGTTACCTGATAAAAAACATAAGCGCCGTCGGAAGTTACCACAGGTCTTGCGAAAGCCGCTTCCGTTCCGGTGCCTGACAACTGATAATTCTGCCAGCTTATTTCTCTGCGCTGCGCCAGTATTATCTTGTTGTTTCCGCCGCGGTTATCAAACCAGACAACAGTCGGTATATCATCGTGAATAAAACTGACAGGGTTCTGGCAGTAAACGTCGTCGCTGTTCACCCTTTCAACGCTGCCGACTATGTTTCCTGATGAATTTATCGTGGCGCAGTAAATCTGCGGAGACTGATTCGCATAACGCCTTTCCCAGACAAGGAAAAGGTTGTTTCCGTGCTTTATAAGATTCGGACGCTGATTGTCAAAACTGTTGGGNGCCGCCTGCGTCTGCATTACCGGATCATTGAAAGACGTAAACCGCCTNGCTTCTGTCCATGTTCTGCCGCCGTCGTCGCTTGTCTTATAAAAAAGCTGGAACGCGGACATGGTTTCTATGTCCGATATNAGCGACTGGAAAAATACAAAATCCCTTGANCCTGTNCTTGCGTGCGCAGGAAGGAAATTAAGCGTTAAATTGCTTTCTGTTACAAAAGGCACAAATGAAGACCATGTAATTCCGTCGTCGGAACGCGCGTAATAAATTGTCATTGACTGCAAGCGGCCTCTTGTGACAAACAGAATGTATCCGCCGTCAGCGCGGACATAAATGCGGGGCGCTACCGTGTTTTCCGCGCCAAGATTAATTGTTCCGCTTGTAAATGTCCGCCCCATATTTTCAGAAATTAATATTTCCGTATTGGCATTGCCCGCGGCTGCCGCGATTATGATTCTGCCGCGGTTGTCAATTACCATGCTTATAATGGAAGGTTCAGAGCCAAGATAGTTATACGGACCGCCGACTCTTCCCCTGTGTTCCCAGCTGCCGCCNGTTTCTTTTATAGACAGGTTGATATTGATAACGCCGCCTGTCGCGCTNGCNTTCGGCACGGCTTCCTGCCACGCTATGACTGAAAAACGATCTGTATGCGCGCTTATCGGGAATGTACCCTGCAGCGGTGAAAAAACCTGCGGTTCTTCCCAGTAAAAATCGGCAGCCTGAATATTTACCGCGGCAAGAAAAATAAAAGCGGTTAAAATATTTATATTTAAAATAAATTTTGATAATCGCATCATAAGTATGTTTGTATCCTTTGGTGAAGTTCAATTACTTTCTGCACATTGCGGTTTCTCTGATTCTGCATCAGTCTTTCCGCCAATGCGAAGGCGACAAGATAGTTGCCCGCGTTCAGTTCCCGCAGCGCGCGCTGATAAACTTCTTCGTCGTCGCTTGTAAGTACGATTGTTCCCGGAACGCTCATTCTGCTTAAGAGCAGATCTCTTACGCGCCCCGCTTCCGCGTTGTCGGGATTAAGCGTAATCGCTTCGTTTAGCTGCATCAGCGCGACCTGATACTGCGCTGTCTGGTTTGTATCCAAAATCCTTCTTGCGGAAGTCGTCAGCTCGCTTGAACGCGCAAGGCTGGCTGGATTCGGCGGCGGCGGACGGAAACCCATATCAATTTCCGCCTGCGTAATTATGTTTCTGATATTCGGATACCTTGGGTTAATTTCCGCAAGGTTCTGAAGATCAGCGAACGCTTCAATTGAGCGCTGTCTTGTTCCGGTGACTGCGGCCTGAAGACGCTGTTCAAATGACGTATTAAAAGCGACAGGATCGATAAACTGATCGATGCGCAGATCCAATAGGCCTGCTTCCTGATTCAACGGGTATATCAATTTAACTTCCTGAATCAGCTGCCGCGCTTCATCGAATTTCGCGAGTCCCATCGGGCGCTGGCCTGAGTTAATGAACCGCATTCCTTCTTCATAATTTCTCTGCGCCTGGCTTAACAGTTGGCTCATTTCCATATAAAGCGGCGCTGTGGGCGAAATCACCCTTCCCGACGAAGCCGAAAGCGCGGTGCGGACAATGCCGAGCCAATAAACAACTTCGTCGTTTTCGCCTGACGGGTTTGTTATGCGCCATCTGTTTCTTGCCCTTAACAGGCTGTCTTCCGCCTGCTGGAAATTGCCGTTAAAATATGAATTGCGCGCGCTGTCCACAAGCGAGCGGACTTCGGCGATTATCATTTCGTTCTGCGCCTGCGCGACAGTGATACCAAGACCGATTAGCTGCGTATCGCGCATTTCCCTGATTGCGGCGGATTCCTGTATTTCCAGCGAAGCGCTGAATCTGCCTGACGCTCGCTCGATGCGGTCCCACGCTGTATCATAATCCTGCCTTTGATACGCAAGCTGCGCTTCCCTGAAAAGCCGCTCTCCTTCCTGCCTGTACGCTTCCGCCTGCGACGCGCGGCTGCGCGCCGTTTCGACAAGCGTCAGCCCCTGCGCGCGGATTGCTGTCAGTTCAGTTACCAAAACCTGATAGCTTGATAACATTGCGGTTACTTCCGCCGAAGATAAAATTTCCTGCGGCTCGTTTCTGTATTGCGCAGTAACGTTATTGGCGTTCTGCAGATCGATCGCGGCTTCCGCGTTCATCGCGGTTAGTTCAGTCAAAGCGTCGGAAGGATAACGGTAAACCGCGACAAGTCCGTCACCGTCAAGATAATTAATTCCGTCAAGGAAAGCCCTGCTCCTTTCCAACTGGACTCTTCTTTCCGCGACCGCGTTTTCTAAAATGGTTTTTGCGGCTGTATAAAACCTTTCGCCCGACATTCGGATTTCCGCGGAAAGCAGCATGTTCATGTTATCAATTGCCGCGAGAGCCTGTGTAATCTGCGTAACGCCTGAGTGCCTGTTTAAATCGTCGTTTATTCTAATGCCGTCCGCCGCTATTGCTTCCAGTTCGCGCCGCAGGACGTATATTGCGGCCCTTGTCTGCTGTTCGCCTGTGTACATCTGCGCGGCTGTTATATTTTCATTCTGCGTGTTTAAAACTGAATTGTTTATTTCTCTTTGCAGCCCGACCTGCGCCGCCTGCACAAGCAGCCGGTTAGCTTCATTCATTGCTGTTATTTCAACTAACGGTTTTATATCTTTCTGCAGAATATATTTTTCGTATAACGTAACTGTCTGCGGGTTTTCTCCGGCGAAAAGATCGATATTTTTGCCAAGAAGCATCATGTAGACATCGGTATAACTGCCGTTTCTTTCCTGAAATGACGGAATAACAGAATAATTTTCCGCGTTTAACGCGCTTATGGAATCGTTTCTGGATTTGTCAACAAGAGACGCGGCTGTGTCCGCGATTTTCCCTGCTGTAAACTGCCAATGCGTGTCAAACGCGCCGAGTATTCCTTCCTGTATGAATTGTCCTGATGTTGCTGTTGATAAAGAAGAAGATATTTGCGCGCTTTCTTCGCGCCCGTGAATCAAAACTGATACGAATGTCAGGTGATTGCGGTCACCCATGTCCGGATCAGATATTCTTATATCATTTAAAATTCGATCAATAACATCCATAGAAGCGTACAATGATTGTTTGGCTGCTATAAACGAATCCATCACGGGAATAAGCTCTTCCGCAGCCAGATAAATGTCTGCAGGTTCGCCTGAATTTAAAGCATTTACTGCCTGCGCCGAGTAAACGCTGAGCGGATCGCCTGTCTGCCTGAAAGCCGCGATTATAGAATTGATGTTTTCCGTTTCACGCCGCACATCATCATAAACGTCCGCGGCAAGCCCAAGTTCAAAAAATTCGTTACGCAAGAAACCAAGGCCTTCAGAATAAACAAGCAGCGCTTCATAACTTTCGCCGTTATCAAGATGCCTGCGGCCCCTTTCCATGATGCTGCGCAAAAGATTTCTGTTAACGTTAAACTGGGCAAGTTCCCTTGTTCTTGTTACAAAGCTTGTCATTAACGGGCTTTCGCTGTGTTCAAGCGTGTAAAGGTGGCTGGATAAAGCGAGGATTTTATCGTTATTTTCAGGATCATGCATGATTGTATCGATTAGTTCGTCGGCGGTGCGGTTAAACTCGTCCTGTATCTGAAGGATTTTATTCAAACGCTTTTGCACATTGTCAAACTGATTCGGATCGCGCCTTGCAAGGTCGATTAAAACCATAATCGCTTCTTCGTAGTGCATTTCTTTAATTAATTGATCGGCTCTGTCCAGATCTCTGTCCCTGCTGCCTCCGCCGAACAACGGCGCCGCGGAAAACAGTAATAAAATTACGAGAAAATAAAAAATTGCCGTATGCGGGGCATATTTTTTCATCGTTACAACTATACTATATTATCGTATCTTTACGATAAACCATTGACCCGGTATACTGTTTTTTTTTAATTTTCCGATATATATTGTATCTGTATGAGTCGTCCCGCAAAAACGGTTTTAACCGCCGTTTTATTAATTTTTTTTCCTCTTTTTAACGCGAACACGCTGGATTTTAACGACGCGTACGGAAGTATAGCGGATTATCTGTCCGCTATTTACGGAATTGACGATAATGCCGGTCTTACAGCTTTTCCCATTTTAAATATTCCGATGGGGGGACGCTCGGAAGGCATGGCAGGCGCTTTTGCCGCGGTTTCGGACGACGCTTCATTTCTTGAGTTTAATCCCGCGGGCTCTTCAATGCTCCAGAATTCGGAATTTGCGCTTTTTCACAACAACTGGATAGCGGATTCCAAGATCGAATCGATATCTTATACCAACAGGTTTAACAATTTTGGTTTTGCCGCCGGCGGAAAATGGCTTTATCTGCCGTTTACCGAGTACAACATCTACGGCGAAAGGGTTTCAGGCGGATATTATTCTGAAGGCGTCGCCATCCTGAACGCTTCTTATAATTTTTTATCAAGCTATTATTTTTACGGATTGTCTCTTGGGATCAACTTGAAAGGCGCTTTCCGCATAATGCCTGATTTTACCGACGACTTTGACAATGTTATAGGCGGTTCGGGAATGTCACAGTCGGCCATAATGGCAATGGCTGACATCGGTTTGCTTACAAGATTTGATTTTTTAAAAGGATTCGCCGCAAGGGAAAAAAACACATCGGCCGCGTTAGTTATACGAAATCTCGGTCCGCCCGCGCTTGACGAACCGCTTCCTACATCCGCGACTTTGGCAGTCTCATACAAGCCGCTTCGCCCGCTTACAATCGCAATTGATTTTACAGTTCC
>WQTB01000036.1 GCA_009786495.1 Treponema sp. | reverse complement strand
GCTAACTTAATCAAACGGGAAAGAAAATTTAAAAGTAAGGCCTGAGTCTGTTGAGTTTACATTTATCGTTCCGCTGTATTCCTTAACAAGGTCTTTCACATAACTTAAGCCGACGCCGCGGCCTGCCGCCTGGCTTGTTTCGTCCGCGGTGGAAAACTCAGGCGAAAAAATTGTGCCAAGAAGGATTTTCTTGTCGACAGGTTTACCAGGGTGCAGTTCAAGATATTTGCTTTTAATTTTTCCCCAGTTAAGACCGTTGCCGTCGTCGGAAAAAATCACTTCCGCTTTGCCGTCAACATTTTTTATGCTGAAAGTTAATAACCCCTGCGGATGTTTTCCTTTTTTTACTCTTTCCGCGGGTAAGTCGATGCCGTGGTAAATCGAGTTTCTTACGCACTGGTTTAAAATATCCTTGATTGGTTTTCTAAGGCTTGATTCCAGAATATTAATATTGATAAACCCGGCTTCGATCTTGCATTTCTTGTTCTGCTCGCTTGCGATTCTTTCCGTGGCTTTTGAAAGCGAAGTTATAAGAATTGTGTCAATCTGGTTTGACGACTGGAACGCGGTTATCTTTTTTGTTATCGCGGTGTAGGAATCCATGTCCTGCATAAAAGTTTCTATTTTTATCGCGAGACCCAGAATATCATTTACAGAAACTGCGTCCTTGTTTGAAACTGTTTTTACTTCGTCTTCAAGGACATGAAGCTTGCCCGCAAGGCTTTCAAGATCAAGAATTAGCGCGTTGGATTTTATCGCGTGGACATGCTGGAATAATTTTGTTACAACCTGTTTCTCAGTTAATTTGCGATCCTTCAAAAGCAGATTGATGCTGTTAAAATTGGATTCCGTATCTTCAATAAAATTCTGGAAAACCAAAGGATCGATTTTTAGAACATCGAACATGTTCTTCATTTCTTTTTCCTGAATTTCTTTTTGCGCAAGAAGTTCGCGTTCGATTTCTTTTTCTTTTGAAATATCCTGAACAATTCCGATTACAACAGGGTCTGAAGATGATCTTTCTATAAGCTGGAATCTTGTGCTTAAATATTTTATATCGCTGTCAACCTTATATTCAAATTCGGAAATCGGGTTTGCGGCTTCAAGGACTTTGGCGCTTTTTTCTTTCGCGAAGACCATTGAAAAATAGCCTTTCATGACGTTTAACTGTCTTGAATCAAGCGAGGCGTGCAGAATGTCAAGAAAACTTTTACCCGTAAGGTCTGAATCGTAATAAGAAAGAATAGTAACAAGCGTGCTTGAATACTGCGGAAGAATAATAAAATCCCTGTCCATAAGGAAAATACCCTGATTGATATTATCCTTCATGGTTTGAATCATGTCCCTTTCATGCGCAAGTTCATCAAGAAGCTCGTTCTCCTTTCGGTCTTTTAAAATACTGATCCGCTCGTAAATTACAGACAGGGCGAAGATCAAAATATAAACGCCGATAATTCTGATGCTTACTTCATTTTCAGGTTTAACAGGCGAAAGCGGAGTGTAAAGAAAGGTAACAGAAGCCCCAAGAACGATAAGCGATTCGACAAAGCCGACCGTCATCTGGCAGAGAAAGATCGAAATCGGCGGAAACGAAAAAAGCCAAACAGCAGCCCAGAAATTTAAATCGCCAAGATACAAAAGATAGCAGCAGTATCCGCCAAAAACAGTGACGGGAAAAATCGGCACGAATTTTAAGGGGATTTTTGAACGAATCATGACTAGAGCGGAAAAACACAAAAACGCGATTCCAAAGTCGATGGCTACCCTTACCATGTCGAAATTAATTTGTGTGATGCCAAGAATTACAAGAGGAATGATCGCGACCATGAAAATCCAGTTCATGGTCATGTACCTTACCTGCTCTTTTACNTTGGTCAGTTGATTGTAACGCTTCCCTAAAAAGATCGAAAGAAGCAGTTCTTTTGTTTTGCCTTTTTTNAGGTTTGTTTTTTCCATTTTTATTTAGACTGTTCCATCGCGATTGAAAGACAAAACTCCTGATTTCCGAATATGTTAAAAGGTATGCAGATAATTCTCGCTTTTTCGGACGGCCAGACAATTGTGTGAGCTTTTCCTTTAATGATGGAAGGCATCGAAATTTTTATGCGGTGTTTTTTCTCAAAAACTTCTTTTACATTTCCGGCGATAATNTTTACAATTTCTCCNAGCATGTCCGTGACTTCCCTGTCAACTTTATCATATGCTTTGCCTGTCAGGATATTTGTAAGCTTGAAAGCCGTATCTTCCTTGAGCGAAATCGCCACAGCGCCGTGGGCTTCGCCTGAAAGCCCTATAATTCCCGAGATGTCCCAGATTGTTTCAAACTCGTCTTTAGAAACAAAATAGGCTCTTCCCGCTGTCACTTCCGTATTGCATAAATCGCGAAAAACCGATTCACTGCCTTCTATGAAGGGCTGTATAAATTCTTCCATTTTCTTACCTCGCTAAAACAAGAATTTCCTGAACTTTTTCCTTGAAGATTTTCGCATCAACAGGTTTTACGATATAGTCTGTAGCTCCGCTTTGCAGAGCTTCGATCACGCTGAATTTTCCTCTTTCTGACGTTACCATGACAACAGGCAAATCCTTGTACTGCGGCATGGATCTTACTTTTTTTAAAAATTCGATTCCGTCCATCCCCGGCATATTCCAGTCAAGAAAAACTAAAGTGACATCATTAGTTTCAAGAACGCGCAGAGCCTGTTTTCCGTCTTCAGCTTCAAGGCACTGGAACGAGACTTTCATTTCCGAAAAGGTATTCTTAACTATATTTCTCATAATAATACTGTCGTCGACGACCATGATTTTTACCATATTATTTTCCTTTTCATTTTTGTATATTTAATTATTGTGTCACTGATCCGCGTTTGTCAACATTTTTTGTTTTAAAACGCAAAGTTCCGCCATGAATCCGACAATCCGGCTGAAATGCTGCGGAGTAAGACGCGACGGAGTATCGCCTGCGTTGTTAATGTTCTTCCATGTTTCAGGCAGATTGCGTTTTTCTTCCGGCATTTTAATTCTGCCTGAAATTATTAAATCCGCGAAATCAGGCTGCCTTCTAAGCAGCGCTTCATATTTTTCCGCTTCCTGCGCCGGTAAAATGGTAATCGTCTGCGACGCGAGCCCGGCGCGCAGGAAGCCGACATCGTCAGAAAAAGGAGTAGGCGCAAGAAGGACTTTGTCAAAGCGCAGGCTGTCCGCGGTGGCAAGGGCGTGATCGCGAAGATGTTTAACATCTCTTCTGATCTTTTCGATGTTCGGGCGGCCGCTGTCTTTTAAAATTCTGTCCGTTATTGTGGATATTATAAATACTTCCCCTGCGCCGCAGCAGTCAAAGTTATATATTCTGGCTTTTTCAAGCCCCCAGCTTTTTATTTTTTTAGCGAGCGAAAACGAACCCTGATCTTCCAGAGTTTCGCCCGCTTTTATTTCTTCCTTGTCGGTAAAAACGATCAGCCAGTTTTTCGCTCTGCGCGCGATAAGGTTTTCGGCTGCGTTTAAAAGATGAAAGACAGCGGCGCTGTTGTCATTCGCGCCCGGGCTGCCTTCTACGCGGTCGTAATGGGCGCATAATAAATAAGGGCTCTGTCCCCTGAAAGGGAAGACGCCGCTTGCGCGAAGCGGTTTTTGATCCGGCGGGAAAATGAAAATGTGCCTGTTTTGCTCAACGGGAATGACCGCGCTGTTTAATTTTAATTTTTCGATATATTCTGTAAGTATCGCATAACGGTCTGCGCCGTCTTTTATGAAATCAGAAAAGCGTTCGTACGGGATAGTCTGCGCCGGGCTGTTTTCGTTCTTCATTAAAAAAAAGTGATTTCCTCCGCCTTAAAAACGCGCGAAGGCGTAATAAGCTGTTCCTGCGCGTCAATCAGCTTAAGTTCTACCGGTCTATTAAACTCCGCGTTTTGGCTTTTTAATAACGCCGCGCGATAGCTCTCTTCAAGGACGCTGAAAACGGAAGACGCGCAAAGCTCAAGGGTTTTTTTAAGGTTTTTTGTTTCAAGATAGCGCGAAAGAAATACAGCGGCGCACATGTCTCCTGTTCCCGCGACATTTCCGCCAAGCGGAAGAAGCGGCGTTGTTATTTTAAAAATTTCTTTTTTATCCGAGACAATCATGTTAAGCTCAGGCAATGACTCGTCCTTTTTTTCCCTGAAACTTGTAACAAGCGCCAATGAAGGCCCTTTTTCATGGATTATACTGATTGCTTTTAAAGCGTCGTCAAGGGATTCGATATCGACGCCCGTAAGAGCTGTAAGCTCAAACTGGTTGGGGGTTATGATGTCAGCTAACGGAACAAGACTGTTAATAAAAAAATCCGGGATGTCGTCTTTTACGTAAAATCCGCGGTCTGTATCGCCCATTACAGGATCGCAGCAGTAAAGGGCGTCAGGTGAAAATTCGCGGACTTTTTTTACGGCGTCAAGCACCGCTTTTCCCGTAGCCCTGTCGCCGAGATAGCCTGAAAGCGCGGCTTCGCAGTTTTTAAGCGCGTCCCTTTCTTCAAGGCCTGTTATAAGGTCCTGAATTAAATCCGCGCCGAGAACTTTGCCTCTCCACGCGCCGTAGCCTGTATGGTTTGANAACTCGACTGTGTTCACCGCCCATACTTCCCGCCNGAGGCGCTGCATCGGAAAAACAGCGGCTGTGTTTCCCGCGTAGCCGTAAACTACATGCGACTGTATCGATAGAACCGCCATAATTACCTTTTAAAAATTCTTCCTACAAGCAGGGCAAGGAACCGCCAGAGCCTTCCCTTGTCNTGTCCGTATTTTTTTGTAAAATCNTCGGCGGCTTTGGAAAGCGAATAAGCGCCGTATTTTTTTTTCAGGAAATCCCAGTGCTTGATTATCCACACATAAAGGTCGGCTTCCGTTCTTTTGGGAAAGTTCGCGAGCAGCCACTGTTCCTTAATCACTTTTATAACAGGGTCGTACACATTGTAGTACCACGACACAAGGGCGTCGTTATAGGGAATCTCTTCTTCGATATTTTCGTTNAANTAATATTTATGCACCATGATGTGATTGTAAATTTCGTCGTACCTTCCNGGCGANCTGAAATCAAGGTCCCAATAATCCGTAAGGTCGCCGAAAAATGTTTCGCTGTAAAAAATTCTTTTTTCCAGCGTGATTAGCGCGTCACGCAGTTCGTCCGTGGTCATGGACGGCTTGATATTCAGTTCTGTCGTAAGGCTGATCACTTCCGCGTCGATATATTCTACGTTCTGGGTTTTCGCAACCGATACCCTGTGATTCCCGTCGCGGACAAAATAAACTCCGCCTATTTCATAAAGCTGAATCGCAGGCAGTATGATGTCCTTTAAATGCGCTTCATCAACCCTTGCCCAGCGGATCCGCATGTGATCCTTTTTTGGCAGGAAGTATTTGTTAAAATCGTGATAACGCCCTTCGCTTCCGACAATCAATTTGATTGGAACTGTCTGCAGCCCCACATAAACCTGATTTTTCGGTTTTAATATATCTTTGACATCACTGAAGGATAAAAGCTTGTCCCTGTCGGTGTTCAAAAAATTCTGTATTCTGGAAAGCATCGCCTTGCCCCTTGCTTTTGAAAAATCGGCAAAGGCGATCTCCTGTATTCCGTCAACTCCCATTTCATTCTCCCGTCTCAATAACATAATGATTATACGCGTTTATAACCATTGTATCTCCCCATTTGGTACAGCGTGATTCGCACATATCGTATAAATGAATATGGCCGTGAATCAGATATTTCGGCTTAAAAGCCTTCATAAACCATAAAAAAGCCTTAAAGCCGGTGTGGCACTTATCCT
The DNA here is from genome assembly GCA_009786495.1 of Treponema sp. The sequence goes on along the minus strand of WQTB01000036.1, from coordinate 3,302 downwards.
TCTTGTCATGAATGCCTTTAGGCGGAGCATGGGTAAGAAGAATGTCGATATACCGCCCTTTTANAATTCTGTTCCAGATAAGGCGCGGTATTAATTTTACAACTTCAAGAAACATTTGAAAATCAGTGTACTGGTTATTGCCTGTGTTNTAGCGCATGGACCCCCCAAGTCCGGCTATCAGCACCTTTCCTTCCTTTTTAATCTTAGACCCCAGATGAACCGCGCCGCAGCAAAAATACTCGGGGTATTCATGAACCAGCGGATCCTCAGGAAGCTTCCTAAAATGTTTTAATTCATTAATATGATGGTTCCCAAAAACAAAAAAAAGGGGTTTATTAAGGCTTGATATGATAAAATCAAGATAATAAAGCGGTAAATCCCCGGCGGAAAGGACAATCTCCACATCCTGAAACCGCTCCTTTATTCCGGGTGAATACACCAGAGGGTCGATTTTATCAGATATGCAGAGTATTTTCAAGGCATTATCCTTTTTAGTCGATACTATATAAGATATACTATTGATATTAATGTATATTATATGTAATAGGAAGGTTTTATGTTAAAAAAGATTATAAATGCGTTAATTTTTCTCTTTATAACATTTTATTGTTTCGGGCAGTCAAATTTTCTGCGTGGAGAAGATTTTTTGATGCGGAACCAGCCCGAACACGCGCTTGATTTCCTTATCCGCGCGGCTTCCGAAGACCCCGCGAANCCGATCACCTATCTTTATCTTGGCATTATTTATGAACAGCTCGGCAGAAATGACGAAGCGATAGCCATTTACAGGCGCGTTCTGCCCACTGCAGGCGGACATTCCGCCGTTGTCGCCAATAACCTTGGAAACATTTATCTTAAGCGCGGAAATACCGACATGGCGGAGCAGTATTACACGCAGGCGCTTGGCCATAATTCTGTCTATTCAAGCGCGTATCTTGGCAGGGCGAATACCAGAATTCAGGCCGGCCACCTTTTGAACGCTGTTTCTGATTATGAGCAGTATCTGGTGCTTGAACCGCGTTCTTCCCAGCGTCCGCTTATTGAACAGCTTATCGATATTATCCGCCTTGAATTCGCGAATGAAGAAATGAGAAGGATAATCGCCGAAGAAGAAACGCGCAGGCTTGCCGAAGAAAGGCAGATGCTTCTTAACAGCGTTTCAGCGTCACTGCAGTCCGCAGCCGGTTCGGGGCAGGGTATGTCTTTCGGAGCTGACGGATTTGAATTATATGAAGGCCAGTTTGAACTTGATTAACAGGAGTACATAAAATGCGTTTAACCAAAAAGCAGAAGATACTGATAATAAGCGGCGCTGTACTGCTCTTGATAGGCATTGCGGTATTGATCTTTTTTCTCCTTCGCGGTTCGGATGACGGCAGCGCGGGTACTGACGCAAGAAGGCTTAATACTTTAAGGCTCGCAACAACGTACGCCGAAAACGGCGAATTTGACAGGGCTCTGGATCTTCTGGACGGACTATTGATAAACAATCCCGATGATGAAGACGCGCTTGCGCTTCAAAGGGCGATTCTTTCCATCGACAGAAGCGCGCTTGCCGCAGGCGGGGACGGTATTCCTGAAGCTTTAAGGGCGCTGCTTGAAGAACAGCGGCGGCAGAACGAAGCGCTTGCTTCCAGCCTGAACAGGCCTGTCATAGTTACGACTTCCCAGTCGTCAACCGATGATGCGGCCGCGGCTGAAGCGAGAAGGGCTGCGGCTCTTGCCGACGCGCAGGCAGCCGAAGCGCGCAGGGCTGCCGCGGAAGCTGAAGCTGAAGCCGCCGCGCTCAGGAGAGCGACCGCGGACGCCGAAGAAGCCAGAAGAAGGGCGCAGGAAGAAGAACTTGCAAGAGCGTCAGCTGAAATGCAGGAATTAATGCGCAGGATAAACGCGCTTGTTTCCGACGGAATCGCCATGCTGAACGCGGGAAATTTATCAGGGGCGAATCAGGCTTTTAACGAGGCCAGAAGAATCATGCCGCCCGGCGAGCCGCGCTTTGAAGCGCAGACGCTTTCCAACATGGCGGACGCGTATTATACGTATAACGTAAATCATCCGAACACGGCAGGCGCGCGCGAAGCTGCGGCGCACGCGACGCAGTTCGCGACAGAAGCAATAGCAAAAGATCCGACGCAGGCTCTGCCGCATTATGTGCTCGGGCGCATTTCGCGTGACGCAGGGCAGAATGACGCTGCAATAACGTCGTTCAGGGAAGCGGCCCGCCTTGATCCCAACAATTTTATGTATTTTTATGAGCTTGGCAGGGTATTGTTTGCAGCTAACCGCAATTCGGAAGCAAGGGACGCGTTCCAAAGGTCTACGAATCTGAATCCGCATTTTGAGCTTTCGTGGTACAACCTGGGCGTTACTTACCAGCGGCTGAATCAGGCTGATAACGCTCTTGCGGCGTTCAGGCAGGCTGTCTCTGTCAAATCTGATTACGCCAACGCTCACCGCAGCATCGGCGCGATACTTTTATCAAGGGGCGACACAAGGGGAGCGATCAGCTCNTATGCGCTGGCTTATCAGTATAACCCGAACGATTTTGCCACGTTAAGNGGACTTGCCGACGCGCATTANCAGGCCGGAAATATCGCTGACGCCGAAAATTTTTACGCAAGGGCTCTTGCGTTAACGCCGTCTGACGCCGCGACAAACAACAATATGGCGGATGTTAAAATAAAATTAAATAAATTTACAGAAGCGATCAGCTTTGCGAATACCGCTGTGAATGCCGCGAATCCGCCGAACGCGGCGTATTATCATAATCTTGGCCTCGCGCTTGAAGGCGCAAGAGAATACGATCTTGCCATAACCGCGTACAAAACNGCCGCTTCGTTAAACGCAAGATATTTNCCGTCCAGGATAAATCTTGGAAAAATTTTAATGGAGCTTGACAAGCTTGGCGAAGCTGTTTCGTTTTTAAANGAAGCGTTTCANATTGAGCCNAATAATTTTGAAGTGAACAACAANCTTGGCGCCGTTTACGCGCGGCAGGAAAACTGGCCTTCCAGCATTGTTCATTACGAACGCGCGTTATCTGTAAATCAGAACGACGCCACTGTTCATCACAATCTTGCAAGAGCGTATGCAGGTTCAGAAAATTATTCCAGAGCGCAGACATCGTATCAGCAGGTGCTGCGGCTGTCTCCCAATAACTGGGANGCNATGTTTGAACTTGGAAAAATCTGCGTAACGCTNGGGCAGAACACAGAGGCAAGGCGTTATCTGCAGGATTTAATCAGCCGTAACCCGAATTATTCGCATAAATCTGAAGCGGAGAATATTTTAAGAAGCCTATG